>QNBI01000010.1 GCA_003641675.1 Spirochaetota bacterium
AGTATTATGCAGGATATTAGGCTGCCCTATGGTGAAAGTTCCTTAAATATTCATCTCCCAAATAATTTAAAAATCGAAATTGTAAAACCAAAATATATACCCGGTTTAAAAAATCAGAAAAATGCTGTAACTGCTGCACTTAGAAATCCCATTGGCGTTCCTCCTCTTTCCGATCTTGTTAAACCTTCTTCTAAAGTTGGGATCGTGTTCAGCGATATTACAAGGGCGACTCCCTATAATCGTATTCTTCCTGCCCTTTTAGATGAATTAAAAGCTGTTCCGGATGGACAGATAACACTCTTTAATGCAACGGGGACGCACAGGCAAAATACGAGAGAAGAACTTTATAAAATATTAAGCGAGGAAACGGCAAACAGATTTAAAATTATTCAAAACAATGCATTGGATAAAAAATCACATATTTATTTAGGCACTACAAAAAGAGGAACAAGAATTTCTGTACTAAGAGATTTTATGGATTGTGATATCCGCATTCTAACAGGTTTTATTGAACCCCATTTTTTTGCAGGTTTTTCCGGCGGAGGTAAAGCGGCTATTCCGGGACTGGCTTCTATGGAAACAGTGCTGGCCAATCACAGTGTTAAAAATATAGATGATCCGAAAGCAAATTGGGGAATTACAGAAAATAATCCTGTGTGGGAAGATATAATGGAAGCCGCAGAGATGTGCATGCCGCTCTTTTTAATTAATGTTGCTCTAAATCGGGATAAGGAGATAACAGGAGCCTTCTTAAAGGTTTCCCATTCTATTGAAGAAACAATAGAAGAGCTGCTTGATCGTTACGGGAATAATGCTTCTGTCTACATTTTGCCGGAAGGCCCTATGACCATACCTTATATTCAATAGCATTGCTCTTTTTATAATTTTGATGTTATCGTCTTTGTGAAATTATCCAGTTTCTGCTGTAAATATTCATCATTATTATCAAAAGGGGCTTTAAAGGATTCTTCTGTGATATAATTGTTGTATCCTAAGAAAATCTTAAGTTTCTTAACCGCGCTTTCAGCACTGAGCCCACAGGTAAAAAAGAGCGATATATTCTTATCCTTTACGGGGTTTAGGTAGAAAAAGCTTCTTATAGGTGGGGTAAAACTGCTGGCCCATACAGGTGAACCTATAATAATAGTATCATAGTTTGATAAGTTCACCGGCCGATAATTTATTTGAGGTTTTCTCTTTGTGGATGCCTGAAAACCATAGATAAAGTATTTTAAAAAACCCTTAAGAGGGCGGGCGGATTTATAGGTAACCTTTAAGAGATCACATTTAAGTTTATCCGAGATTTTTTGTGCTATATATTCAGTAGCTCCATCCAGTGAAAAATATACAAGAATGACATTTTCTTCCATAACTGCTTATTATTCTCCTTATTGGACTGTAGTTAGCTTATAACTCTTTTAAAATAAAGGCAATGTATTAGATTTTCGGATTATGCAAATATTGGATATCTGTAGATTGTTAAACTAAAATGCCTTTGTTCTTAAGATTCTTTTCTACGTTATTAAGGTGTTTCAGCATGGTTTGTCTTGCTAAATTCTTATCATGCTTTTTTACTGCGTAAAGAATATTTTGATGTTCTTTTAATGATTGAGAAGCTCTATTGCCTTCTGTCATAGATATTTTTTTACTCTCATACATTAAACTTTTAAGGCTTTTTCCAATTTGACAAAGAATAAGGTTCCCCGATGCGCTAAAAATTAATTCATGAAAACATGAGGCTTCTTCTATTCCGTATTTTTGATTCTTTATTGAAAGTTTCATACTCTCAAGTTCTTTTTCCATTTTGTTAATGTCTTCTACTGTTGCATGTTCAGCTGCAAGTTCAGCCATATATGGCTCAATACCTTTTCTGGCTTCAATAAGATCCATAAGAGGATGTTGCTTTAATTTATGTAGCCATTCAAATTGTGGATAATGACCTATAGAAGTATTATTCGATACAACAAAAATACCTTTTCCAGGTTTTATTTCAATAAGTTTCATGAACTCGAGAAGCTTTAATGCAATTCTAACAGAGGTCCTGCTGGATTGAAATCTCTGTGATAATATTCTTTCACCAGGCAGTTTTTGGCCGGGCGAAAAATCTCCA
Source organism: Spirochaetota bacterium (assembly GCA_003641675.1). GTDB lineage: Bacteria > Spirochaetota > Spirochaetia > SZUA-6 > SZUA-6 > SZUA-6. The sequence continues at coordinate 2,111 of QNBI01000010.1, forward strand.
TTTATGATTAACTCTTTTAATTGTTCAAGAATCATTTCATATGCACTTTTTTTATATATTTTTTTCAATTTATTTTCAGCAGAAGATAGGCTTTTAATATTTCGCATACTATTTTCCTCTATAATAATGTTTCATAAGAAACTATAATTAAAAATAATATACCTTATAAAAGTAATCAATTCCTATTATTTTATGATGACTAAGCCCTTTGAAAGAAACAACGTCTATATAAATTTTGCATCACTTCATTGAAAGGATGACTTTTTTTATTTCTTCTTTCGCTATACCTTTTACAGGAGCCAATGGAGGTATTGGATCACCAACAGGAAAGCCTTGAATTTCTAAACCTGCCTTAATACATGCAGAAAGTCCGTACTTTTGAAATATTTCATTTATTTTCCATAATTTTTTCTGTAGGATAATTGCCTGGTCCCATTGTTTATGATGAGCTAGCTCATATAGCTTAACACTTTGTCTGGGGATAACACATGCAGGACCTGCCATCCATCCGACGCCGCCTAACATTAATACAGATAAGGGAATATTTGCAGAAGAACTAAAGATTTTTATCTTATTTTCTAAATTATTAATTATTGTTAATAATTTCCCTGTATTTCCAGAAGCATCTTTTAGATATTTAATATTTGGTATTTCAGATAGTTTTTCTATTATATCAATTGCTAGATCTGTTCTTGAGAATTTTGGATTATTATAAATCACAATCGGGCAATTTACCGATTCTGCTATACTTTTAAAGTATGTATAAACCTGTTCCTGCTTAAGCGGGAAGTAAATATCAAGAATGGCAAGAATTCCGTCTGCGCCAATCTCTTCAAATTCCTTTGCCTGTCTGGATGCTTCTGCGCATGATGTATGACAAACTCCTGCGACAACAGGGAGTCTGCCGCCTGCCGCCTTTACTACAATTTCTACAATGCGCTTACGCTGTGACCAGGTTAAATATGCAAATTCGCCAGTACTTCCTAATGGTGTAAGGCCATGAACGCCGCTTTTAATTAGATAATTAACAAGTTCGGCCAATACTGTTTCCTTAATTGATCCATCATGATTAACAGGTGAAACCAAATAAGGAAATATCCCTGCGAATTCTTTCATAGACATTAATTATACCCTCTTTGTGCAGTTTTACTGGTATTCAGTAATTTTTAAAAATATAGAAAGGGATGTTTTTAACGACATCCCTTTTCCAATAGCATTAGAATTTCCAGAAAATGGGAACTAAAATAATTATAATAATGAAACTTGAAAGCTGTATAACCCAGCCTGCTTTTATGAAATCAATAAATTTTAATCTCCCGGGTCCTACAACTGCAATATTTGGTCCTGTTGCAATGGGTGACATAAAACATGCACTAGCTGACATAGCAACTGCCATTAGCAGAGGATATGGACTAACGTGTACCGCACTTGCAGCAGCTACTGCTATTGGGGCTATTATACCTGTTGCTGCTGTATTAAAAGTAAATTGGGTTAAGAACATTGTTATAAAAACTATTAATACCATCAATAAATACGGTGACTGGGTTAATCCTGTCATACCGTCTGCGATTACTTTCACAGCACCCGATTTCTTTAAAGCAAGGCTCAAAGAAAGAAGTGTAGCAAAAGAGATTACCGTCGTCCATGATACCGAGTTATAAGCTTCTTTCCATGTAATTGTACCGGTAATTATAACGATAATTGCACCTAAAGCTGCCGCTGTTAGAAGATCAAGATGAAGAGTGTGTTTTATAAAAGGGATATAAGAGCCTGCAGCCATTACAATGACTATAACTATAAAGGTAATAACAGCTATAGCCATTTTGTTTTTCCTGAATTTAAAGGTGGATTTTATATTTGGTCCTTCATAGTCTTCACTTTCTGTATCTACTTTTTCCTTAGGCATAACTTTAAGACTAATTAAATAGATAACAACTATTCCAATAATAGCTAAAGGAAGACCTACAAGAGCATAATCAAAGAATCTGAAAGGCTTAATGCCAAGTTTCATAGTGCCGATCACACTGTTTACAACCCCATTAGGGGGTGTCCCAATCAATGTAATAGTACCGCCAAGAGATGAAGCAAATGCCATAGAAAGTACAGCTTTCTTCAGCGAATAATTTCCCTTTTTCACACCTGCAAGTACTATAGGTAAGAGGCACGCTATAACACCGAGGTTTGAAAGAAAAGCAGATAATGCAGCGGAAATAAGCATAACCCATAGGAAAAAGAGATTTTCTCTATCCTTAGACATTTTTATAGCAAATTTTCCAGCTATATCAGCAAATCCTGTCCTGAATAATGATTCACCCACCATAAACATAAACATAAAGATTAAAGGCCATTTATTGGAAAAATTTGCGAATGCCTCTTTTGGTGTAAGAACACCGGTCATGACTAAAGATACCGGAACAGCTATTGCAATTGCAGCTATTGGTATTTTCCCTGTCATGAGCAGAATAACTGCAACAATAACAATAATAATTGTGATAAGTGCAGGACTCATAGGAACCTCCTTAAATTGTTTTACCAGCAACGTTTAATTTTTTAGTGATCAATGGTATACTGGTACCACCAGTATACCATTGAAGCCTTTTTTGTCAACAATTATTTTGCCTCTTTTTTCTTATTTTCTGTTTTTTTAACCATAATATAATTTTTATCTGTTAGATTTTCTGAAATTAAACATAGTGAATATTAGGCAGAAGACATTCGCGAAAAATATGAATGTTTTTCATTTCACCTAAATAGTCTACTCTGCCGAGAAGTAGTATATGGGGCAGGATATTCTAAACTGGATAACTTCCAACATAAAAGTGCGTGAGATAGAGCTCTCTTTTTCTCCCCTGCAGGCTGTAGTGCGTTTTGTGTTGCCGCTTGCAGGTATTTTTGTACTGTACAAAATACTTCTGCTTATCACCAATAAAATCCTTGAAAAGCCTAAAAAATTAAAACAGGAACTAAAAAAGAATATATACAGATACACAAGGCTCACATTAAGGATAATATTTTTAACAATTACAGCAGTCCTTATTGCCAATTTTTTTGAGGCGGAAATCCAGAAGTATATGCTGGGTTTCTGGAGGATTCTTAAACAGCCCTTCTTCTCATCCGGCGGGACAAATATTTCCATAATTACTGTCCTTTTAGCAATTCCAGTATTCTATATAGCATCGTGGTCTGCTAAAGCTACAAAAAATTTTGTAGACAACTCACTTCTAAACAGATTAACCATAGATGAATCTACCAAATATTCCATTTCCGCACTTATTAGATATACAGTACTGATTGTCGTAATTATAATAGGTTTATCCATTATAGGACTTAATCTTTCATCCCTTGCAGTTATATTCGGAGTTCTGGGAATTGGGCTTGGCTTTGGTCTGCAGGATACTGTAGCCAATTTTTTTGCAGGATTAATAATTATTTTTGAACGTCCTATTAAGGAGGGCGACAGAATAATCGTAGGTAATTTAGAAGGGGATATTGTACAGATTAAACTCCGTTCCACAATTATTAATACTCTTACAAATGAAAGTATAATGGTCCCCAACAGGAAGCTCGTCGGCGATAATATTCACAACTATTCGTATAAAGATAAAAAGATAATAATAATCAACAAGGTGCAGATTTCGTACGAGGCGAATGTGGAAAAGGCACGTGATATTCTTAAAAATGTTTCGGAGAGCTGCCCTTACGTTATTAAGAGTAAAAAGCCGGAAGTCCGGTTGGCCGGGTTTCAGGATTCCGGCATTCTTATGGAGCTATGGAGCTGGATTCCGGATTCCAAAGCAAAACTTAAGACACTCTCATGGATAAACTTCGAAATATGGAAGGAATTTAAGGAAAATGGCATAACCATTCCATTTCCCCAGATTGATGTACATATGGACAAAAAACCGCCTCAAGTATCTCATAAGCCTCTAATAGAAGAGTAAACAGAAAAGCAAACCGGCCAGGGAACCTATTCCGCAGTAAGAGTATCTTTTATCCTATCTGATACAGCAGAGGCACGAGCAGGGGCACAAAAGAAGACACAATTATTCCGGATGCTATGGATATGGGAGCAAAAGAATTTCCGTAATTTTTTACAATAACAGGCAGAGTTACATCCATACTTGTAGCTCCTGCTATTCCGACTGCAGTTAAAGGAAACCTTGTCCCGCGAAATACCGGTATAAGAATTAGCGCGGTCGTTTCTCTGAACATGTTGGAAAGAAAGGCAATAGAGCCGAGAGCAGGGCCGTCTAATTTGGATAAAAGTACACCGGAGAGAGAATACCATCCGAATCCTGCACTTACTGAAAGTCCTGAGCCAATACGCATTTTAAGGATAAAAGTCAGTACCATTCCGCCGAGTAGAGACCCTGTCACTGTTCCCATAGGTACAATCCATACATTGGCCGAAGAAATAAATGTTGATAACTTTATTTCTTCCCTTCGTAATTTAATTCCAATAAAAAATACAAGAATATATAGAATCCAGACTGTTATGTCGCCTGTTTTTACATGGCCGAATTCCTTTAAGATATAGCCGGTGGCAAACCCAGCTATAAGCAGGCTTAAAAAAATAACAGGGTCTTTTATTGGTTTTTTAGAGTTTTTAGTTTGGTTTTTATTTGTGCTTTCTAAAGAGCTCGCATTCATCAGCTGTCTGCGGGGTATTAAGAGAAACAGGGAAATGAGTACCACTATTGTTCCTGCAATTGTAAACATTGCAAAGAGCAATGAGAATAAACCTATCTTACTGAGCTTATCTATAATACCAGGTTCGCTTCCTATCTTAAATCCCATGGAAAAGATAAGCAGAAATATTGAAAACAGGAGTATGTTTTCTACAATGCCGTTCTTGAGGAATGGTAAAATTCCTTTAGTACCTGTTAAAAATCCTGCAGAAAGTATTAAAAGCAAAAGTAGAGAAGACCGCATATTTTAAATATCCTTCTTTTTATCCTTAATACAGGTTAGAATATTACATTATAGATGAGATTTTATCCAGTTGCATATATTTATTTCTATCTGTAAAATCAGGGCATGAAAATACTCCACACATCCGATTTCCATTTAACAGAAGAAGGAAATTCACACTTTAAGGAGAGGTGGAAAGGGCTAAGGGCTGTAATTAAAGCAGGCATAAGCAGCAAGGTTAACCTCATGGTGATTTCCGGAGACCTTTTTGACAGCAACCGAGCAGGAGATTCGCTAAGGACAGCTATTCGTTCGGAGTTCGAAAAAGCCTCCTTTCCCATTGTTATTATACCCGGAAACCACGATGCGGAATCATACAGCGAAAGTGTATTCTTTGGTGAAAATGTAACGGTTATAAATAGCTTATTTAAACCGGTTCAGCTGGATGGTGTTTCTGTATGGGGATTTCCCTATAGGGAGCTAACGGCAGAAAAAATCCTTTTAAACCTGCATAGAGCGGCTGGCATGGTTAATAAGAATATCCCTTCTATTCTTCTTCTGCATGGAGAGCTTCTTGATATATCCGGTGTATGGGAGAACTATGGAAATGAAGGTGTGAGCCGCTACTTTCCTGTGAAGCTGAGCTATTTTAAAGACCTTCCATGGGGTTATGTCCTTGCCGGGCATTTTCATACTAATTTTGATATTAAGCGTTACAGGGATAACGGTTATTTTGTATACTCCGGTTCACCGGTTTCTATTACGGAGAAGGAGGTTGGTGTAAGAAAGGTCAATATCTTTGAAATCGGCAAGGCTCCGTCGGCATTTCCTGTAGAAAGCTTCTACTATGAGGATTTGAGTATTAAACTAGATCCCATGGAGGTTAAGGAGCCTTTAAAACTGGTAAAAGAAAAACTGTTAAAGGCCGACCCAAATGCAGCTCTGCTTGTAAAAGTAGAAGGGTATTTTAACGGAAGAAAATACAATATCAATGAGAAGAAACTTGCCGGGAGTATTACGGAGCTTTTAAAAGAAAAGGCATGCAGGAAAAAGGTTTTTGAGTTTAGGGATATAGGGGAAATACTAGAAGATGAAACTTATAGGGAATTTGTAGACCGCCTCAACGAAATCTCTAAAGATGATGAGGAAAAATCGGAAATAGAGAACCTTATGCTCCGTGCTATGATGGAGGCAGACTAATGAGGATTGTTGATTTTTTACTGCGTCGGTATGGGCCTCTGTCGGATTCGGGAAACATTAAACTGGGTGATTTTAATCTTTTCTGGGGAGAGAATGAGGACGGCAAAACACTAACAATAGAAGCTCTTATAAAACTTCTCTTCTCCAAAGGGCTAAAGAGCATTAAAGGAATAGAAAGAGTGGATGAAAAACCCATCGGGAGTGTACGGATAAAATTCTCTCATAATAAAACTCTTAGTTTTCCTGAAAAGAGTAATTTGTCCGAACTTCTTGACATTTCGCCGGAGTCTTTTTTTAACATCTTTCTTATAAGAAACAGTGATCTATCCTTATCCGATGAAGGTAAGTTTTATACGGATATTACCGAGAGGCTTACCGGGTTAAGAAAGAGCAGGATTGCAAAGATTAAAGACAGATTACGGAAAATAGGAAGACTTACCCGTACTCTTGAGGTCGAGAACAAAAAAGACAGCAGAATGCTTAAAGACCGGCTGTTAAAAGCAGAGAATTTTGTTAAAAGGGTTAAGGAATTTCTCCTTGATTCTGAAGCAAAGAAGTACGGCAGACTGGAGGAGGAGCTTGTTAAATCGCAGGAAAAATCAGCCTTTCTTTCAGAAAAACTTAAAGCGCTTAAAAACGCAAAAAAAAGGCAGGATTTTGAGAAGTACAGCAGGTATCTAGAAGATTTTTTAGAGATTTCAAAACGCTATGCAGAATCAAAAGTGTTTAATAACGATGAGTACAACAAGCTAATACAGCTTAGAAACCTGATTAAAATGGAAACGGAAAGGATAGATGAAATAAAGACTGCCCTGAAAGTGACAGAAGAACATATTTCACTCAATGAAGCTGAGTCCGGGGAGGCAAGTATCAGACTAAGACATCTTGAAAAAAAAGCAGCGCGTGCAGAGGAAACTATTAAACCGCTTATAAAAAGATGTGATGCCCTCTCCCAGAAATCGGAAGCCCAAAATGCAAGCAGGAAATTTGTACTTATTTCGATGATTGTTTCTGCTCTTTTAATGCTCTTCTCCATGACAGGAACACTGTTGAGGACTTCTGTTTTTTTCTTTACTACAAGCGCTGTAATAGGCACAGTAATGCTGATTCTTTTTGGTTTTTATATTCGGTATTTAATGACTGGAGCAAAATTAAAGCGGGAGGAAATGCATCTTATCAATGGAGCAGCAGAGTTTGGAATATCGGGGAACAAAGTGGATGAGATTAGAAAATCTTTTTCAGAGTTAAATTCAGAAGTTGAGATTTTAAGGGAGAAGGTTGCTAATCTACAGAATGCAGGTTCTGCTTTAAGAGATAAGGCTGGAGAAAAACGCGGAGAAATCGAGGGAAGCAGAGAAAAAATAAGGAAGTTTAGTACTGAAATAGCAAATATTTTGAATAACTTGCATATTAAAAGCATTAATGAATACAACCTGAAATTAAAAGAAAAATCCGAGAGAAAAAGTAAACTGGATTCTCTTTTTTCAATATTAAAAGACAGGTTCGGAAGTATTGAGGGCAGTACGCAGGATTCTGTTGCAATGTGGCGGGGAAAGATTGACGGGCTTGAGAATGCCGCCAGAACCAATAAGGGTGGCGAAGATGACCGGCAGGGGCAGGTTGAATTTTCAGAAAGCATCGTTGCTGAGGCAGAAAAGCAGTGGGCAGAAGCAAACGACAGATCAGAAGAACTTATAAATATATTTTCGAGCATAAAGAAAAAAATAGAGGATTTTAAGCGTGAGATAGATTCTATTCTACAGGATGGTCCTGTAAATTTCACCGTTGAATCTATTGAGGATTTAAAATACGCAAAAGAAAGAGTAGAAGAGTTTCTTAATAGTTATAAAAGAGAGAAGGATAATGTTATAACAGCTCTAAATATACTTGATGAAATTTCCCGAAGAGAAGAAGAAAAAATAGGCAGCCTGTTCGGCCCCGGGAGTGATGTTTCTCAATACTATAAAAGGATAACAGGAGGCTTATACAGCTCGGTATACTACACAGCAGAGCAGCACCGAATTATGGTAAAACGTAAAGACGGTACGGAATTATACCCGGAACAGCTTTCCGGCGGTTCGTACGATCAGCTCTACTTTTCCATAAGGGCGGCTCTTGGAGAGAGGCTGCTCGCCGATGAAAAAGGTTTCTTTATCCTTGATGATCCTTTCTTGAAATCGGACAGCAAAAGAATTGTTACACAGATGGAGATGCTCTTAAGCCTTGCCGAATCCGGCTGGCAGATACTCTACTTTTCCGCCAAGGATGAGGTTAAACAGCACCTTAAAAAAGCTGTAGATAAAGGGAAAGTAATGCTTCTCCCGATACCGAAAACAGATTTTTAAGTGTGTTTAGACGGTAATAGAACATCAAAAGTGAAATGGCATAAGGTAGTAGTCGGGTTTCTCGGACTTAAAAAGAATATGCTTGTTCTACTCACCATGGTAATACTTGTAGGCTTAGGTGAAAAGATGGCGGAGCGCTTTCTGCCCCTATACCTAGTTGCTCTGGGCGGTGGTGCATTCTTATGGAATGCCTCTGCTTCTGCTAAACTATTTAATCTAATAGGTATCGGGCATGGAACGCTTTCATGGATTAAATCTATAGCATCGCCCCATACTAATTTTTTAACGGCTTTTGGTTTTGGTATACTGGGAACATTGTACTTTGCAATTTTTGGCAAAGATTTAAAAGGTAGTAAAATTAAAAAATAGGAGGAATATATGAAATGGGTAACCCGTTCTCATGTGCATGTGGACCGTATTGCATGCCCCTGGCTTATAAGGCGGTTTGTGGATTCGGATGCTGAGTTTATTTTTGTGCCGAAGAGCCAGATAAAAAAGGTTGCAGGGGCAACCGGAGCAATTCCTTTCGATGCACCGGAAGTTAAGCTGGGCCATCACAATGGGAAGTGCTCTTTTGAAACTATAATAGAGCATTACGGCCTCACGGATAAGGGGCTTCTGCGCCTTGCAGAGATAGTTCACAGTGCAGATGTAAGGGAAGACCGCAGTGTGGACCCTATAGCATCGGGTCTGGAGGCAATTGCTGTAGGCTACAGCCTGCGTTTTCCCGACGATTTGGAAAACTTAGACAGGCAGTTTGATGTTTATGATGCATTATATGCATGGTGCCGGCTTCAGGTGGTAAAAGAGTAAGCATAAAAGCAGACAAAAAGATGCTGCCTGTACACAGCAATTGGTATATGCCAAAAACAATTGTACAGGCAGCGTATTGAAAGAGAGGAGATAGAGAAGAATTATTAGGGGTGGCTTAATTAATCTTCTTCTATCAGACTTCAACTATCTAAAGAGTGAATGCCCCTCTCTAGTTAGTGCAGCTATTTTTAAGATTGATGCATTAAGGCCTTTTATATCTTGCTCTGCGGAGGCCTCTATTCCCTGAAAAGCAGCCTTAATTAGACTTTCATGTATTTCCTTCCACTTAGGCTGTAAACCTTTACGGGGGGTGTAAAATTCTCTATAGATTTTGATCCTTTTGCAAGTTCCATAAGATTTTCTGCGGCATTAAAAAAGCTTCTTTTGCTGGCATTATTTTTAAGCTTGCCTAACAGCGCAATATTACCGCGCATAACCTTAACAACAAGGTCTCTATTATACTCTGCAAATAATGGTGAGGCGAGTATAAGCAGTAGAAGTACTATGGCTCATAAGAACAGCATGAATTAGAACAAATAATTTTAAATTAAATGATTTTGCACCTGTTGAAATATCAATTTCTGCATAGCCTGCATTTTCATGTGGAGTATCTATGCTGTCAGAAGCACTGTAGCCCGGGTTATGTTTATTTTCCCGTTTTTGGGTATTTTATTGTCGTATTTATCACCGGTAACTAATTTCCGGGTAAATACAACAGTTGTTATTCCTCTTTTTTCGACGCCTTTCTGTGAAAGAATATCCGTCTTGTCCATTGCCTGCTACGGTTTCAGTCCTATTGCTATCCAACCTTTTGTCCCGGCGGAAATTCCCATGTATATAGTATCACCCTGGATGCTCCAGATTAATCTGTAGTTCCCGTTATCGAAATTAACTGTTTTGTACGGGAATTTGTTCCAGTCGTTAATACTGCCGAATTGTATGCTCTGTGAGGGTAATCTGTAAACTGAGAAGAACAATAGAGCAGATAGAATAAAAAAGATACTTTTTTCATAGATAGCCTTTCTCTTTTATCGGGTGATACTGAAAAGCGTCGTATGTAATTATAGAGCAATATGAAAAGCTTGACATCGATTTTTTTATATGTCATCTTAAAAAGCAAGAAAATGGGTGTTAGAAGTACTACAGGATTATTCTTGAAACGGCTATGGAAAAAAATTCAGGACGACCACTGTTTTGAAAGGGCTTCCGGCTTATCCTCTACTACTTTTATTGCCCTCGTCCCTGTTTTGGCGCTTCTCTTTTCCCTCTTTTCCGCTTTCGGTTCTTTTAAGGGCATATTAAAGGAAGTGCAAGCTTCACTTGTAAAACAATTTCTCCCTGCGAGCCAGGAAGTCATTACAACCTATATTAATAAATTTATTGATAACACCCAGGCACTGGGCGTCATAGGTCTTCTTTTCTTTTTAATTACTGCGGTTTTTCTGTTTAACTCAATTCAGAATAATTTTACCGAAATTTGGGGCAGCCGCATGAAACCTTTTTCCTGGCATAGAATCGCTACTTATGTATCTATCCTAATTGTCGGAAGCTTTTTGTTGAGCATAGGATTAAACTTTACAGAGATGTTAAGGTCGCTTATCGGTTTTCCCGGGGGAATGGATATCGGAGAGTACTTTCCCTTTCTGTTGAAGATAGTTCCCTTGATTATTCTATTTTTCGCATTTTTAGTTCTAATAATCCTTCTGCCGGGCGATAGGGTTTATTTAAAGAGCGGCCTAATAGGAGCTGCAGCCGGGACAATTTTATGGGAAGTTGCAAGAAAGATATTCTTCTTTCTAACAAGATATGTTATTAAATTATCGGTGATTTACGGTTCACTTGCTGCAATTCCCTTGCTTCTCCTGTGGCTTTATACGACATGGGTTATTGTCCTGTTATCACTGGAAATAACGTATGTACATCAGTACTGGAAAACGACCTGGTTCTTAAAATCACCCGAAGAGATGAGTTCTAAGGAGAAGATTCTTCTGGGCCTGGAGGTATATCTCTGTATAGCAAGACGTTTTTTTACAGAGGCTAAACCGGCCACAAGGCTGGAAATATCAGACAGTATACATATATCTCTGGCGGATATCAGCTTTTTTATAGACAATTTCTACAATGAGGGGCTGGTCCTTTTTACAGGTAAATATGATAGGGGTATAGTTCCGTCTAAATCACTGGACAAGATTGCCTTAATAGATATCATTATATGTCTTTTTGGGAAAACCGTGGATTCTCTTAAAGTCGGGAAGGAAACATTTAAGATTTACGGCAGAATTATGGATTCTGTTAAATCTGTAGTGGGGAACATGTCTGTTATGGATTATCTTAATGCAGAAGAGAATATCAGGAAAGATAAAGGAAAGGGAAGGATTAATAATATACTCGGGCCTAAAGCACAGGATTCCAGGAAAATTAACCTATCCGGCGTCTGGCGTTGGATTAATATAAAATCATCTTTTAAAAAAATAAAGGACAGGTTTAAATCCTGAACAGAAATAAAGGAAACTAATGTTCATCCAGGACGTTCCGGACTTTAACAAGGAGTTCATTCAAATTGTATGGTTTCTGTAAAAAACCTTTTAGTCCTTCTTCCAGGAGCTCCTGTAACTGGCCATTCCGGCTGTAACCACTGGAAAGTAATACTTTAACTTCGGGATTTATTTTACGTATTAATTTGTAAGTTTTTTTACCGCTGAGTTCCGGCATTATCATATCCAGTATAATAAGATCAATTCTGTTTTTGTTCCTGCGGTAGAGCTCCACCGCTTTATATCCGTCTTCTGCAAGGAGAACGGTATAGCCGAATTTCGTTAAAAAGCGTTTTAGTACAGAGCGGATATTTTTTTCATCATCTGTAACCAGGATTGTTTCTGTTCCGCCTATAGGCGCTTTTTCTGTCCTGTTGTTTCTTATGAGCCTATGTTCCGTTGCAGGCAGGTAAACCTTGAATGTTGTACCTTTCCCCTGTTCACTGTTTACTTCAATTGCACCCCCATGGCTGTGAATGATACCGTATATCATGGCCATCCCGAGGCCGCTGTGTTTTACACCGGATTCACTTTTTTTAGTGGTAAAAAAGGGCTCAAATATATGTGCCTTTGTTTCATCGCTCATGCCTATCCCTGTATCGCTTACTGTAAGAAGTACGTAATTACCCGGTTTAAGGTTTAGATGACTCTCTGAGTATTCTTCATTAAGTGTTATATTCCCGGTTTTAATTAGTAATTTGCCACCTTCCGGCATTGCATCGGCTGCGTTAAGACAGAGGTTAAGAAGCATCTGCTGTAATTGGGCAGGGTCTCCTTCTAAAATAACGGACTTTTCCGTTAAAAAGGTTTTGATAGTGATAGATTTATCTATTGTAGGCTTGAGAAGTTTTGTTACTTCTTTTACCGTATCCTTTAGATTAACAGGGTGAACTTCATAACGTCCGCCCTGAGCAAATGCAAGCAGCTGTGCTGTAAGGTCTGCTGCACGTTTGGAAGACTGGATAATAGTATGTATATCGGACTTCATAGGGTCGTCCGGTTCTAATTGGCTTTCTATAAGCGAAGCATAGCCCATGATACCGGCAAGGATATTATTAAAATCATGAGCATTGCCTCGTGCTAATGTTCCGATAGTCTGCATATTCTGGGCCTGGCGCAGCTGCTCTTCAAGAAGGCGCTGTTTCGTTATGTCTCCCCTGATAATGCCTACAAGGGCAATGGTTTTTTC
>QNBI01000011.1 GCA_003641675.1 Spirochaetota bacterium
ATATCGAGATGTTTAATAATTATCCCCTTATCAAGCATAATTGCAAGGAGCCTTATTAGTTTCGTTTCCACTTTTTTACTATTCTTTATTAAACTTTTTATTGCTATAATATATTCTTCTCTAACGGCAAGTCCTGTTCTCATAAGGCTTAAAACAATAGAACGTGTTAATGAATCCGAATTAATACCATATTTTTCCAGTAAAACATTTACCGTATCTATGTTTTTATTAGTTATTTTTAGTATTAATCTATTTTCTTCAAGGAGCACTTTGGCCTTAATAATCTGCCCGGGGATGAGATCAATATCAGAATAAGCGGTAAGTAATCTGCCGCCTATACTTACCGCCCATTTATTATGGAAAATATTTTTTACTACTTTAAGAGATATATAATCTCCGGGACGTAAATGAATACCTGAATTATGTTGTAATTCAATCCTGTCGGTTATTTTCCCGGATAACATACAAATGAACTATGATTTCTGCTTGTTTTCTTTTGTCGCTGTGGTTTTATTCTTTTTTCGTATTAATTCTGCGACCTTTGCAGCTTTTCCAACCCTGTCTCTTATATAGTAAAGTTTCGCTCTTCTAACTCTGCCAAGCCTCACAACTTCTATTTTTTGAATTCTCGGGGAATTGAAAGGAAATGTGCGTTCCACACCTATTCCGTAGGACATTTTACGTACGGTAAAGGTTTTCTTTAACCCGTCACGTTTTATTGCAATGCATAGCCCTTCGAAAACCTGTACCCTTTCTGTTTTGCCTTCAACAATTTTAAAATAAACACGGACAGTATCCCCTGCTTTAAAGTTTATTTTGGTATCTTTTACCTGTTCCGATTCAATCGCTTTAATTAAATCCATCTGTTAATTCCTCCTCCATTATTTTTTTTATAGTCTTCCTAATCTCCGATGAAATATTTGAATCTGCCATTATGGACTCTATGAGATCTGGTCTTCTCATAATAGTTTTTTCTATACTTTTTTTCAAACGCCATTTTTTTATGTTTTCATGGTGGCCGGACAAAAGGACATTCGGTACTTTTTCCCCTCTAAATATTTCAGGGCGAGTATATTGAGGATACTCAAGCAGGCCGTTGCTAAAGCTTTCCTCTTTTAAAGACTCACCTTTTATAACTCCTGGTAGCAGTCTAATAACAGAGTCCATTATAACGCTTGCAGCTGGTTCGCTGCCGGATAATATATAATCTCCGATAGACACTTCATCCGGTTTATACAAATCAATAATTCTCTGGTCGATTCCTTCGTATCTTCCACATATTATAACAATTTCTTTAATTTCTGCATATTCATAGGCCATCTTCTGATTATATACAACTCCTAAAGGAGTCGGATATACAATTTTTTTCCCTTTTGCCTGTATGCTATCCAGGGCTAAAGCTAAAGGTTCTGGTTTTATAATCATTCCGGCTCCGCCGCCATAGGTATAGTCATCACAGCTTCGATATTTATCTTTTGTAAAATTTCTGCAGTCAATAAGATTAATCCGAACCTTATTGCTGCTTAAAGCCCTCGAAATAATTGTATTTTCCAAAAAACCTTTAAAGAAGTCAGGAAACAGAGTAATAATCTGGAAGATCATGGCTTTTCATAATTACAGGTGAGCATTATTTTTTTCTCCTTTATATCAATCACAGATACAAAATGATTTATAAACGGGATCATTAATATTTCACCATTTACACCGGATACCTCCAGTAAATCATTATACCCCGCACCCAGAACGGCTTTTACATGACCTACAAGCTCATCCTTTTTATATACGTTACATTGACAAAGATCTTTTATATAATATTCACCTTTTTTTAACGGTGACGCATACTTCCTTTCTACCAGTATTTCTTTTCCCAAGATAGTTCTTGTCGCTTCCGGGGAATCGATGCCTTCAAGTTTTATAAGAAGATTATCCTTTGAAATAACTTTTATGCTTTCTATTAAGAAACTCCGTTCTCTTCCCTCTTCTTTTATAAATACCTTCTTTAAAGTAACGAAATGATTTGTTTCCCCGGATAAGCTTTTTATACGTAAAAAGCCCTTTACGCCATGGCTTCTCTTAATTACAGCAATGGCAAGCTTTTCCATTAGTCGAGTATTTCAAGTACAACCCTTTTACCCGTCTTTGTTGCAGCAGCTGCTAAAATTATACGTATTGCCTTTGCAATTCTTCCATGTTTGCCTATAACTTTTCCTATATCAGCATCTGCCACTCTAAGTTCGAGGATTGTAGATTTTTCTCCTTCTATCATATTCACTTTAACACCACCTGGTTCATCAACAAGAGACTTTGCAATATATTCAACCAGTTCCTTTTCCACCGTTTACTCCTCTATTTTATATGAAACTTCAATTTATTAAGAAGCCTGCGTACAGTGTCACTGGGTTGTGCACCGTGATTTAACCAATCCCGAATACGATCTTCTTTTATACTTACCTGTTTGTCCTCGACCTCTATCGGATGATAAAAGCCCACCTCTTCGATCGTTCTGCCGTCTCTGGGTTTTCTCGAATCCATTACTACAATTCTGTAATAGGGTCTTTTTTTAGTACCGAACCTCTTTAGTCTGATCTTTACGCTCAACTTTTGCCTCCTCCTGGATATTATTGATTAGCCCTAATTTTGTCCAAACTGAGCCAACACCTTGGATTGATATTTTTTATTTTTTGCCATTTTTTTCATCATGGTTTTCATTTTATCATACTTTTTTAAAAGTCTATTTACCTCAAACACCGAAGTACCACTCCCACGCGCAATTCTTTTTCTTCTGCTCGGGCTTATTATCCGATAATTTTTACGTTCTGTCATTGTCATGGAGAGAATTATCGCCTCTTCTTTTTTTATTTCTCCTTCATCTATTGCATCGGTATCTATCGAAGCATTCATTCCGGGAATCATTTCGGCTATTGCCTGCAGACTGCCCATTTTTTTTATACGTTTAAACTGATCAAGATAATCCTGCAGAGTAAAGGTTTTGCTTTCTATTTTTCTCTTAAGTTCCTCCGCTTCTTCTACTTCTATTGTATTCTGAGCCTTTTCAACGAGACTTACAACGTCGCCCATTCCAAGTATTCTGGAAACGATTCTGTCAGGATAGAACAGTTCTAAGTCTTCTATTTTTTCACCTGTACCAATAAATTTAATTGGTTTTCCGGTAATGCTTTTAATAGATAGCGCAGCACCGCCTCTTGCATCGGAGTCAAATTTACTCAGTATAACTCCGCTTATAGAAAGCGCTTCATCGAAAGTTTTTGCTATCTCTACTGCTGTCTGTCCGGTCATCGCATCTGCCACAAGAAGTATTTCGTCAGGTTTTACAATTTTTTTAATATCGGACAGCTCTGCCATCATTTTTTCATCAATATGAAGCCTGCCGGATGTATCGAAAATTACAGAATCAAACTGATTCTTACCGGCATATTTTAGTGCATCCTTTACTACTCTTTGCGGTTTATCCGCTTTCTCACTAAAAACCTCTATACCGTTATTTTTACCAAGGACAACCAGTTGTTCTACAGCAGCAGGTCTTACCAGATCGGCTGCTACAAGAAGTACCTTCCTTCCTCTATTCATTAAATGCTTTCCAAGTTTCACGGTAGTTGTTGTTTTACCGGAACCCTGAAGTCCTACCATAAGTATTGAGGTGACGGTATCTGTTCCTTTTAAAACCAGATCCTGTTTTGTATCTCCGAGAAGTTCTACCAGTTTGTCATGAAGAATTTTTATAAACTGCTGTCCCGGAGATACAGACCGCAGTACTTTTTCTCCGCGAGCTTCTTCGACAGTTCTGTTTACAAACCGTCTTACAACTCTTAGATTAACATCCGCTTCGAGTAATGCAATTTTAACCTCATTTATAGCATCGCTAATGTTTTTTTCGCTTATATGAGATTTTCCGGATACCTGCCTAACAAGTTCCGATAATTTTCTGCTTAATCTGTCCAACATAATAATGATTCTCTTAGTTTTATTCTATGAATATATATATATAATTTATCCGATTGTCAATCTTACAACTAACGAATATCAAAAAAATGTCTCTTTATATATTCTATTCTACTGTATGCACTGCTGTAATAAGCGCTGCCCGTATATTCATTATAAACCTTTTTATAAAAGGCAAGGCTTTTTTTTAAATCCCTAATTTCTCTATCATTCTCATACAGATTGCCCAGATAATAGTAAACAGCATCTGCATATTTCCCGTTTAGATACCTTTTAATATAAGTATTTAACAGTTCAACGGCAAATTTAGTCCTTCCATTCTTATAAAGGGCCTGTGCAGTCTCAAAAAGATATTTCTCCTCGTCTGCAGAAGAAAACTGAGTAGCATTACTCTTATAATTCTCTATAACTCTGGAAATTATGGCGATATCATCCAGTTTTGCTGCACATAGAATTGTTCCTGCAAGTGCTTCCCTGTAGTATCTGTTGGAAGGTTCTAAATTATGCCTCCAATATTTAAGTGCAGCCTGATAAGATTTATCCTCTAGATAAATAAGTGCAATTTGGTTATTCAAATAGGGATCATCTTCATTATACCTTTTTAAATACTCATCTAATGCATCTTTGAAGTTCCCCCTTTTATAAAGATTGTCTGGAACTGTATAGTCTGTATTTATATTCGTATTCCCGGCCTGTTCCAATTTATTTTCAGTATTGAGAATTTTAAAGAAATCTTCTTCTTTTACGACATTAACCTTAACTTTCTTTTTTATATTCGAAGCAGCGCTGTTGTCCTGTTTCACAAATTTCAGCAGATACGTCCCTCTTTTATTTGTCTTGAAGTTAAATGATGTCTTATTGTTTCTGTAATCTTTACCTTTATAATCTATTCCCTTCGAAGAACCTGCTTTACCTTCTAAACCGTCATAAACCCAGCCCAGTCCTTTAAAAGTGATAATTATTGAGTCTTTAGGTCTGGAAAATATGTTTTTATACGGTATTGCAGGAACCTCCTTTTTATCCCTTGTAATGCCTCCGCCCTCTTGTATATCTGTCTCTTTGGCAATATTCCTGGGTTTTGCGTTCGTAATTTTTCTGTACACAGTTTTCGGTTTTTTCTTTACAGTTTTAATTGAAGGAGCAGATTTTTTAAAATATCCAACTTCGGTATTCACTCTCGCCAGCATTGATTCTTCATTGTTAATAGGCCCCATGCTCTCCAACTCCGGCCTAAATAAAGTAACCCTTATCAATAGCAATTTACTGTGTTTTAGACGGACAGCCGATAGAGGTAATGGAATAGAGTAAATTAAAGGTTTCACCTCGTTTAGATCAAGCAGAGGAACCGGCAGTTTTTTTTGAATTGCAGTTTCTTTTGAATCTGCACGGGTTTTATATTCGCCACCTTCATTGTACAACTCAAAAGTATTTACTTTGGAACTCTGCGGGGAAGGTCTTTTTTTTGTTTTTTCTATATAATTTACCCTTTGAGTTGCACAGGAGAAACAAAACAAACAGAAAAATACCAATAAATATTTTAACACGAAATCCCCTCCCAAGGTTTCCCGCCTATTGCTTTAGTAATTTCTCAACTTTGCTTTCGTTTTCCCTTTCCAGTATTTCGCCCAATAGCTTAACGGGATCCTTCCAGTATTTATCCGTTTCTTCTAAGGACCATTTCGTATGTTTCTCGCGAAGCAAAAAGGGTCCATAGCTGCTAAAATCTACTTTGCTCTTTTTCAAAATAAATTCAGAGATATCAATTCTATCCGCAGCTGTATCATCTCGGGATTCTGCAGATTTTTTACTGTTTAACATATTGTCGTCTTTATACGTATTTCTTGCGTTTAAAATTGTCAATGTTACCGCCACTGTTAGAATAATGAGTACAGCAAGACCCGCTATTTCCAAAACGAACCTTTTCTTAAGCATAGGTCAGGCTGCTCTGTTCATTTTTTACTTTTATCGTTATCATTTTAGAAATTCCGGACTCTTCCATTGTAATTCCATAGAGGGTTTCTGCGCCCGAGACTGTTCTTTTATTATGCGTAATTACTATAAACTGGGTCTGCTGTGAAAACTCCTTTAAAACAGAAATAAACTGAACCACATTTCCTTCATCCATTGCCGCATCTATTTCATCTAAAATGCAAAACGGAGAGGGTTTAACCATATATGTTGCAAACATAAGAGCAACTGCTGTTAAAGAGCGCTCCCCCCCTGATAAAAGTGCAAGGCTTTCCAGCTTTTTGCCCGGAGGTTGCGCATATATTTCTATACCGGATTCAAGCGGTTTATCCGGATTGGTAAGAGCTAATTCCGCCCTGCCACCGCCAAAAAGTCTCCTGAACATTAAATGAAAATTCCTCTTAATATTCTCGTATGTGGAAATAAACAGCTCTGTGGATTCTTTTTTTATCTCTTCTGTAATTTTATTCAGGTCATTCCTGGCTTTTTCGAGGTCTTCTATCTGATTATTTAAAAAGTCGTATCGTTCCTTTGCTTCACCGTACTCCTCTAATGCCATGAGATTAACCTGCCCGAGTGCTGAAATATCTTTTCTGAGCTGCACTATATTCCGGCGCAGTTCACCTGATGTTTCATTTATGGAAAACATATCATTTTCATATTCCGTTAAGTCCCTTGAGTATCTCTCTCTGTAATTTTCATAAACATTTTTAATTTCTGTCTCGAGTTTTGCATATTCAAGTTTAATATTTTCCAGCATTAACTGTATCTTATTAAGTTCCCCCATATTTTTCTTTAATTCTTTTTCATTTATGGCTAATTTTTCCGTATTTTCTTTTATTGTTTTTTCTATCTTGCTTAATTCTCTGCGGTATTCTTTTTCTTTTTTTTCATAATCCATTTTTCTGTTTTTTAATTTTACTATCTGTTCATTAAAAGATTTTATTTTTAATTCTATATCTTTTATTTCAATCTCATGCTCCGAAGCCATTCTTCTGTATTCTGTTATCTCTCCTCCGAGTCTTTCATATTCTTTAGAGAGGGAATCGATTTCAGAGAGAATCTTAGCTCTGTTTATCCTTAAATCTTCTAGTGTTTTCGTAAATTCCTTTACTTTTTCTGTTAATGAATTATTTTCTTTTTTTAGTTCGGATATCACATCGCGGTTTTCTGAAATATGGCGGGCCGAAATATTTATTTCACTATCTATGTTTCTTTTTTGAGTAATAATCCCATCCGTAGATAAGAAATCATCCAGGAATGATAAATTATACTTTTTATACTGACTAAAAAGTTCTAAAAGTTTATTGAGCTTTTCACTACCTTCAGTAATAGAATTAATTATAGAATTAAAGGTGGATTTGTCTTTAACATAATAAATATCTTTTAGCTTTAATTGATAATTTTTAAGCAGTTTGTTTAAATTTTCGATAGAATCCTCTATTTCTGTCTCTAATTTTGTCTTTTTTACCGACGAATATTCTGTTTCTTTAAGTTTTTTATCCAGCTGTGATACAATCGAGTCTGTTATGGATCTTAAAGTTTCCCGGAGTCTATCCAGCGTTATTTCAAGCTCGGCAATTTTCTTTTCGTTGTCTAAAATAGAGCGGTTGTTTTCCTTAATTTTTGCTTCATAGTTCGCTATTCTAAAGCTGAAATCTTCTATATTGGATTCTGTCTGAGTTTCTCTTTCCTTTAATTCATTCTTATGAATATCAATTTCCTTACGGTGCTCTTTAATGCGTTTTATTTTATCCTCTAAATAATTTTTTCTGGAAATAAGGTTGGATTTTTTTAAATTCTGCTCTTCTATCCTGTCATTAAAGACCTTTAATTCACTGTCAGCACTGTTTTTTTCGACATCAACCCGGTAGAGCATTTTTTGCACCTCTACAAGACGGGATTCCATATTGTTTACATCATCTATGCCGTTTTCCATTTTTAGATTTATTTTATCAATTTTCTTTTTAAGAATAGTCTGTTTATCCCCAATTCTTTTTTCTCTTTTCTCTATTCCGTTTCTTCTGTCCAGAAGGTCCTTTAATTTAAGAAGTTCATACTTCGTCGCCAGCTTAAACGCCATATCCTGATATTCGCGGTATTTTAAAGTTTTATCAGCTTGTTTCTTAAGATTTTCATAATTTTTACGTACTTCGCCTATAATGGCCTGAAGATTTTTCATGTTATTTTCTGTATCTGCAAGTTTTTTTTCGGCTTCTAACCCGCGAATCCTATACCGTGTAATCCCGGAAGCTTCCTCAAAAACGAAACGCCTGTCCTCCGGTTTTACAGAGAGAATCTGGTCTATCCTGCCCTGTTCCATAATAGAATATGCGCTCTTCCCTACTCCGGTATCAAAAAAAAGCTCGCGAATTTCTTTTAATCTGACGGGATTTTCATTAATAAAGTATTGACTCTCCCCGGACCTGAAAAGTCTTCTCTTAATTGTTATTTCAGAAAAACCAGCCGGCAAAAGTTCTTGTTCATTGGAAATTGTAAGTTTAACTTCTGCAACATTGAGCGGTTTCCGGGTTTCTGTACCGTTAAAAATAACATCTTCCATCTTATCCGCACGCAGACTTTTGGAAGCCTGTTCGCCCAGGACCCATTTAAGGGCATCTACAATATTACTCTTGCCGCATCCGTTAGGCCCCAGTAGGGCTGCTAGCCCCTTAGTGAATTCTATACGCGTTCTGTCTGCAAATGATTTAAATCCGAAAAGTTCTATACTTTTTAAAAACACTCCCACTCCCAGTTTTTTCTTTGCTATAATTCTATCACTGTAAATATACACAGGTCAAGAATCTATTTGTAAATGTAAAACTTTAATTAAGTTATATTTTTGTTATAATACCCTCTATGATCATGCAAATTATTTGCGGTATAGACGAAGCAGGGCGCGGACCTCTTGCCGGTCCTGTTGTAGCGGCCGCTGTTATTTTACCAAAAGATTTTCCTCTGGAGATTCTCGATGATTCAAAAAAACTATCACCACAAGAAAGAGCTGGTGTATCTTTCATAATAAGAAAAAACGCGTCTGCTGTGAGCACAGGCTGGGCATGGCCGGAAGAAATTGACAGAATAAACATACACAGGGCAACCCTGCTCGCTATGTACAGAGCTTTAATATCACTCTCTATTAAGCCTGATATTATTAAAGTAGATGGTCTCTATGTCCCCCTTACCCCCATTAAGGCAAAAGCCTATGTGAAAGGGGACACTTACATTCCCGAAATACAGGCAGCTTCTATAATAGCAAAGACAACGCGTGATCTCTGGATGGTACGCTATTCACGAATTGAACCCCGTTACTTTTTCGAGAAAAATAAAGGTTATCCTACTTTAAAACATCGAATACAGATTAAACGGTATGGAATATCTCCGATACACAGGAAGAGCTTTAGATTTAATGTTCCTCTATAAATTTAACGGCCTTGTTAAAATTATCTACAAAATTTCTTAAATCTTCTTTAAAGACTATCAAAGACCGCCTTTCGAATTCACTCTCGCCGTTTTTTTTGCTTTCTACGATATTTAAAAAAATATCACCATGCCTGTTTTCTTTAACATTAAAAAAATAAGTTCTACGTCCTGTTGACGCTTTAGATGAAAATATTTCTCCCCTTGAACCCATAACTTTAGCCTTCCTTATTAGTTCTTTAATACTTTCCGTTTAAATTATACTTGATTATATAGATTTCTTCAACAGCTCTTTAAATCTGTCTTGACAAATACAAGCCTATTTTGTTAGATTCTTTTATCGAGATGCGCCCGTCGTATAATGGTTATTACCCAAGCCTTCCAAGCTTGTGATGTCGGTTCGATTCCGATCGGGCGCTTTTTCCTTTTTATGTTTTTATAAAATTATATATACGTACAGAACCGCATTGAAAGTAAGACACTTCCCAATTAGCATGTACAAGCGGAAAAAAAATAGCATCCAAGGCTTCTTCTCTAATCGGTCTGTTAATATCCGAATTCTGCCTTTTTTCACCTGCTACAGGGATGCTAATTATTACGCTTCCTTTCCTTCTTACAAGATGTGAAACTTTCTCCACTATTCTTTCCGGTTCCCGAAAGGAATTCAGAGAAAACAGGGACATACAAACATCTATACTGTCGTTTTCGAGAGGAATATTTTCCGCATTAATGTTAAAAAAGGTAGCATTTATATCTTGTGAGATGATATTCCTTGCATATTTAAGCATTTCATGTGAGAAGTCCAAACCTAAGTAAGTTACAGATTTCGGAAGGAAAGAAACTGCAGGGAAACCTGTACCACATCCAATGTCCAGAATAACTCTGTTATTCGTCTTATTTATCATTTTTTCGAGTGCTTCGGTGTAGCTTCGCCATTTGCACCCCATGCTTTCCACTATGGATACGATAGAATTATCATAAGCTTCTGCAAGATTATTAAAAAAGTTTTGACTGGACTTAAATTCTTCGGGCAGAGTAATTGAATTAAGAAACAGTATGATATTTTTGTCTATTGTATATATTTCACCACAATCACTGCAGGTTAAAGTTTCCCCGTTACGCTCCAGCCTCGATAAACATTTGGGACATTGGGGAATGTATAGTTGCATAAATTAGATAATATGCTATTATACTCCGCATTGTCAAATTATATTGCAGTATTAATTGAGGAAAGATAATTGAACACCCATGTATTGGTTATGACTGTTGTTTTTACATTTCTCCCGATATCTGAACTAAGGGGAGGAATACCCTATGCACTGGCTAATCATATGAACATTTTTCTAACATATGGATTAACTGTTGCAGTAAATTCACTTGTTGCTCCTCTGCTATTTGTTTTTTTTAATACATTTCATAAATTACTGTATAAATTAGATTTCTATAAACGTTTTTTTGATGCTGTTGTGCGAAGATCCAGACAAAAGGTACATAAAAAGGTTGAAAAATACGGATACTGGGGGCTTGCGTTATTCGTAGCTGTTCCTCTTCCGGTTACTGGGGCTTATACAGGTACTATTGGTGCATGGATCCTTGGAATGGATGCAAAAAAGAGCTTTGCAGCTATTACGGTAGGAGTATTAATTTCCGGTTTGGTTGTATCAACAATTTCCTATTTCGGTATTAAAACTCTTCCATTTTTCCTGGGTTAATTATGAAACACAATAATCTTTTGCTTCTCAATAAAGAACAGCTTAAATCTGTTACCGTTCTTGACGGGCCGCTTCTTGTCATTGCGGGTGCAGGCTCCGGCAAAACAAGAGTCATAACCTACAGAATAGCGTTTCTTCTCGAAAATGGTTATAAACAGAATGAAATTTTAGCAGTAACTTTTACAAATAAGGCAGCAATGGAGATGAAGCAGCGGATAAAAAAAATAACAGGATTAAACCTTAGGCTTCTTACCGTATCCACTTTCCATGCCTTTGGTGTAAAAATCCTAAAAAAACACGGCCATCTGCTCGGATATAAAAAAAACTTCAGCATTTATGATCAGCCTGACAAAGACTCGTTAATTAAAGATATTTTAGCAGATGAAGGTCCTGTAAAAATCGATAATACACAGTTGCTTTCGAACTTTTTCTCAAAAATTAAGATGAATCAGGCAAACAGCGAAGATTATGAGCCTGAAGTATTAAGATTATATCACAGGTATCAAGCTAATTTAAAAGCCTATAATGCAGTAGATTTCGACGATCTTATTCTTCTGCCCTTAAAACTATTTAGTTCATACCCTGACATTCTTAAGCTGTATCAGGATCAATACAGGCATATTTTAATAGATGAATTTCAGGATACTTCGGAAGTACAGTATAAACTCATTAAAATACTCGGGCGCACTGCAAATAGTGTCTGCGCTGTGGGGGATGATGACCAGTCTATCTATTCATGGAGAGGTGCAAATTTCGGAAATATTATGAACTTTCAGAGAGATTTTCGAGGTACACTGGAAATTAAACTTGAGCAGAATTACAGGTCTACCCCTGTTATACTTAATGCTGCCAATGAATTAATTAAAAAAAACTCAAAAAGAAAGGGAAAAACATTACGCTCTGTTAAAGACGAGTCAGAACCGATTATTATTCATATGCCGCAGAATGAACGCATGGAAGGTGAATGGATTGCAGAAATGATAAGAACTCTGCTCGTAAAACATAATCTTAAATACCATGATTTTGCCGTACTTGTAAGAACAAATCATCTTACCAAGCCGATCGAAGAGGCTTTCCTGCGTGACAACCTGCCCTATAAGGTTTCGGGAGGAATAAGCTTTTTCCAGCGCCGAGAAATCAAAGATATACTTTCATACCTCAAAATTCTTGCAAACCCGGATGACAATATAAACCTGTTAAGAATTATAAATGTACCCAGACGCGGAATCGGTTTAAAAACCATAGAAAAAATTGCAAACAGTGCAGATGCAAAGGGGATATCTATATACAGCCTTATTTCCAGCCTTCGGTTCGGAGGAAAGGATAAATTCGAAAAAAAGATTTTAGATTCTTTAATAGAATTTGTTACTCTGCTGGATTACTATAGAGAGAAAATCATGCATCCCAAAAAAATTGCAGTAACTGTTAAGTCGATGATTGAAAAAATAAACTACTGGGGTTATCTCTTAACAGAAAATAAAAAGAAACAAGTTGCACAGTGGAAATATCAGAATATAATGAGCCTTTTAAATTCTATTAAAGATTATGAATACGATCCGGATAATCTTTCAGCCTCTATCTATGACTATTTAAACAGAATTACACTTAACACGAAGGACGAACAGCCGGATATGGAAAAGGGCAAAGTGCAGCTAATGACTATTCACTCTGCAAAGGGCCTGGAATTTGATACGGTTTTTATAGCAGGATTGGAGGAAGGGCTTATTCCTCATGCACGTGCGCTTTCCGATGATGAAAGAATATTGGAAGAGGAGAGAAGGCTTTTATACGTTGCTCTGACAAGGGCTAAAAACCGGCTTCTAATGACATCCTGCAAAACGAGAAGGAAAATGGGACAAATAGAGGATTGCAATGTCTCTCCTTTTTTAGAAGAAATACCGGAGAGATTTTATGAGTACTATAAGGAAAAAGATGATGAACAGGGAGACAGTTCGGTGGATTTTTTTGAAAAATTCAGAAAGAAGGTACTTCAGTAAAGATGCCCGTTTGGACTTGTATTTTTAGCTGTTTAAGTGATAGAATCTATGTATATAGTATTAAATAACATTATTTATTAGGAGATAATTTTTGAAAAGAATAGATAGGTTTATTCTGACATTTACATTATTAATTATACCGGCAATTACCGTGGTGGCCCAGGATTCAGGTAAACAAAATCCTGAACTCGGTGCTGTTTACTCTCTCGGAGATCAGACCCTCTCCATTAACGGCGGATTATTTGTTCCTTTATTTTTTCAGGAGTTTACCGGTGCTGTCCATGTTACAAACCTTACACCTGGAGGGGTAGGTTCTTTACAGTGGAATACCTACTTAAAACGCAATATAACCCTTGGTATTGAGGTCGGAGGTGTATTTGCCTTTAGTCCCAATTTTAATATGCTTCTTCTGCTTCCTATAACTGTGAAGGCTTCATATATTTTTACATACTTTCCCTTCGATTTTCCCGTTTTTTTGGGAACCGGTATCGATATTGCAAAGTACCAGGATAACATCCATGTTGACTTCATGCTTAAACCAGGCTTTTCTACCTATTGGAGGTATAATACTTCCTGGTCCTTCGGCGTTAATACCGTTTACTGGTGGATTCTCCAACCGGCAACGGGCAACCAGCCTAAGGATGAGGGCAGAATGGGCAATTTTCTCGAAATATCACTCTCCGCTCTATACCACTTTTAGGAGTCCGTTATGAAAAGAGTAAAGATAGAACTTTTTTTTATTGCTGCTACAGCAGTCCTAACAATGTTTATATACTCATGTACAGACAGTTCTAGCCCGATTTTCTACACTCTGGAAAATGAGAAACAGGTGGTAGATACTTCTCTCGATAATTCATTGTCTGTACACAGCTTTGTAACCGACGGAACAAACTACTATGCTGCGGCCGGTTCCATATTTTACCGTTCTGTCCAAGCAGGGTCCCAAACGTGGAATAAGGTAACGTCTTCGGGCGTGTCCGATGCTTCAGGGACGACAATGCTGTGCAATAAACTCGTTGAATTTAACGGAAAATACTACGCGGCGTTTATATCCCAGGACGGCAATACACACGGATTATACTCTACAGATTCACTCGGTTCGAGCATAACATGGACTAAAGCAACGTACGAAGAAATATCCGATAAACAAATAACGAATATTATTGTTGTTAACGGCAATCTGCTTGCAGTTAGACTTGAAAGTACGAATCCGGGTACCTATTATCTTTACTATTCTTCGGATGGCGCCAGTTTTACAGAGGCTACTGCTCTTTCCGAAGGACCGGTACCTATAATAGATGCTGCTTATGATAACGCATCATCAGAGTACTGGGTGATGACAGAAAATAAACTATTTAAAGGTTCCGATTTAAGCGGCCTAACAGAAACGGCATCTCCTACAGCCCCTCCGGAAGGTTTTGGAGGCATCATTTACTCAGCTGATTTTTCCAAACTTTTTGTCTCTACACAAAACGGTATTATATACGGCAGCGATGATAATGGAGCGGCATGGAGTCAGGTTGGCGATACAGCTAAGGTATCCGATAAATCTGTTCCATTCGGAGGTTTTGCAAAAATAGACAACAGTACAATCTTCGTTGCTACAAAGGGTTACGGATTCTACATAATTACAGGTGGTACGGTTATATCGAGATTTACAAACAGTACAATTTCGGGCCTCTACAATGCCGTAATTAACAGTTTCTATGTAGATTCTTCGGCAAATCTAGGAACAGTTTTTATCTGCACCTCAGGTTCCGGTCTTTGGAGCAATGCAACTCCGAATGATGATACGGCATGGAAGTGGGAGTAATTAATAAACCTCGTCAGCACCAATATCATAAGCAGGCTTTATTCCTATTAAGGGTGCAGGTCTTATCTGGTTTTCAAAATCCGTATTAGGCACTTTAAATCTTAAATGCAGTTCGGGCAACTGCTCAGCGCCTGTACCGCTGTTAACACATGCGGATGAACGCGAAAGATGGAAATTAA
>QNBI01000012.1 GCA_003641675.1 Spirochaetota bacterium
ATAATCCCTGCACAGGAAACAATAGCGTTTTTTGACCCCTTTAGCGAGCCTATTGTTTCGGAAGTGGACGGAACAGTAAAATTCGAAGATATTGTACTTGGAACCACTCTTAAGGAAGAGGTTAATGAGGATACAGGCAAAATTGAGAAAAAGATAGCCGAATTTACGCTGGAATCTCTTCAGCCCAGAATATCAATTGTAGATGATAAAGGTAATGAAGTTGCAGGTTACTATCTTCCGGGTGCTGCATACCTTAATGTGGAAGAAGGTGAAAAGATAAATGCGGGAAGAATCCTTGCAAAACTTCTAAAGGAAAGTGTAAAAACGAGGGATATTACCGGAGGCCTTCCCAGGGTAGGGGAACTTTTTGAAGCGAGAATACCGAAAAATTCTGCTGTACTTGCAAAGATAGGGGGCAAGGTTTCTTTTGGCGGTGTTGTGAAATCAAATAGAGTCATTATTGTTACGGACCCGTATGGCAAGGAGTACAAGCATCTTGTT
The DNA here is from genome assembly GCA_003641675.1 of Spirochaetota bacterium. GTDB lineage: Bacteria > Spirochaetota > Spirochaetia > SZUA-6 > SZUA-6 > SZUA-6. The sequence continues at coordinate 502 of QNBI01000012.1, forward strand.
CCTATGGGTAAGCATCTCTTAATAAGGGACGGCGATACGGTAGAGGCCGGTGAACAGCTCTGCGATGGCAGTATAGATCCCCATGATGTTCTTCAAATTCTAGGCGAGAATGCACTTCAGTTCTACCTTGTAAATGAAATACAGGAAGTTTACAGACTTCAGGGTGTAAATATTAATGACAAGCATATTGGAGTGATAATACGGCAGATGATGAAAAAAGTGGAAATAGTAGATGTCGGAGATACGGGATTTATATACAACCAGCAGGTGGATAAGTACAAATTCCACGACGAGAACAGGAAAGTAGAGAGAGAGGGCGGCCAGCCCGCTGTCGGAAGGCCTCTCCTGCTTGGCATAACCCGTGCTTCGCTTAATATCGATTCCTTTATATCTGCAGCTTCTTTTCAGGAAACAACACGGGTGCTTACAAATGCAGCTATTGCGGGAAGTACGGACCACTTAAGAGGTTTAAAGGAAAATGTAATAATAGGACACCTAATCCCGGCAGGAACGGGGATAAGAAAGTATAGAAAGATTAAACTGTACGATGAAAATATGGAAGATCTGGATATATCAATTAATAAGATACTGGAAGAAAAAAAGAAAGAGAAAGAATTAAAGGTTATACTCCAGGATAGTCCTGTTGAGCAAAATATCACTTGATTCTTTTTCGGTTATCTGTTATATTTGTTCAGCACGGGAGGGGAGCCGAAGTATTTTCGGAATGGTGGATGAAATATCCAGCATAAAAGTGTTGGTTAAAAATATCAGTACTTTCTACTAGATCAAACCTATTAAGAGGATGAATTTCTATAATAGGCTTGACTTTTTTTAAATCTATTGATAGATTTTCGTTTCGCATAGTCTATCGTGATGAGGAGAATTATGTTTATATGCCTACAATTAATCAGTTAATACGTAAGGGCAGAAAGAAAATTAACAAGAAAACAAAAGCCCCTGCGCTTCAGAGTTGCCCTCAAAAGCGCGGTGTTTGTACAAGAGTGATGACATTTACGCCTAAAAAACCTAATTCTGCTTTGCGGAAGGTTGCAAGAGTGAGGCTTTCCAATGGAATAGAGGTTACGGCTTATATTCCCGGAATAGGGCACAATCTCCAGGAGCACTCTGTTGTCCTAATTAGGGGCGGCAGGGTAAAGGACCTCCCTGGTGTACGTTATCACATTGTAAGGGGAGCAAAGGATACGCTCGGTGTTGAAGACAGAAGAAAGAGCAGATCCAAATACGGTACAAAGAAACCGAAGGCGTAAGCGAGGAATAAGGCATGCCAAGAAGAAGGGTTGTTCAGAAAAAGGTTATATATCCGGATCCTAAATTTAAGAGTACGATTGTTTCTAAATTTATCACAAGGATGATGTATTCGGGGAAAAAGGCTGTTGCAACAAGAATAGTTTACGACGCTTTTAAGATTATAGAGGAAAAGCTGAAAAAAGAACCTTTAGAAGTTTTTTTAAAAGCATTAGAGAATGTTAAACCGGTTGTTGAGGTAAAATCGCGCAGAGTGGGCGGCTCAACATACCAGGTTCCTGTAGAGATACGTGAGAGCAGACGCGATGCACTTGCCATGAGGTGGATTATTCAGTATGCGCGTCAGCGGAGCGGGAGGGCGATGAGTGATAAGCTCGCCGCTGAGCTAATGGATGCATATAATTCTACCGGTGCATCCTTTAAAAAGAAAGAGGATACCCATCGAATGGCAGAGGCGAATAAAGCTTTTGCCCATTACAGATGGTAATGGTTTAGTATGGCTTCGCGGTTTCCTCTTGAGAAGATCCGCAATATCGGAATAATGGCGCATATAGACGCCGGAAAAACGACAACGACGGAACGGATCCTCTACTATACTGGTAGAACACATAAAATTGGTGAAGTCCATGAGGGTGGTGCCGAAATGGACTGGATGGAGCTTGAGAAAGAGCGCGGGATAACAATAACAGCCGCTGCAACTTTCTGTTCCTGGCAAAATCACCAGATTAATATAATAGACACACCCGGCCATGTGGATTTCACGGTCGAGGTGGAACGATCTTTGAGAGTTTTAGATGGAGCAATAGGGGTTTTCTGTGCTGTTGCCGGAGTGGAGCCTCAAAGCGAAACTGTCTGGAAACAGGCAAATAAGTATAAGGTTCCAAGGCTTGTTTTTATTAATAAGATGGATAGGGTCGGCTCCCGGTTTTACGAAGTGGTGGATGAACTTGGAAGCCGGCTCGGAGCAAATGCTCTGGTTGTTCAAATCCCGATAGGGAAGGAGGACAGCTTTAGAGGCGTTGTTGATTTAATAAGAATGAAAGCACTTATATGGAATGACGATGGATTTGGTGCCAAGTATACTGAAGGCGATATTCCTGAAGATATGCTTGAAACTGCGGAAAAAAAACGGGTTGAGATGCTTGAGAAGCTGTCCGAGCTGGATGATCTCTTTATGGAGGAGTATCTTGAAGGTGTGGCGATAACCGAGCAGAGGATAAAAGAGGTAATACGGACTGCTACAGTTGAGAATAAAGCCTTTCCCGTGCTTTGCGGAACAGCCTTTAAAAATAAAGGGGTACAGCCGCTTCTCGATGCAGTTGTGGACTATCTGCCGTCGCCTATGAATATCCCGGCAATAACGGGAATAGTACCGAATACCGGTGATTACGTAGAACGGGAGCCTTCGGACGAGAATGCATTTTCCGCCCTTGCCTTTAAAATTATGTCGGACCCTTATGTCGGCAAACTGACATTTTTTCGGGTATATTCCGGAATTTTAAAGAGCGGGAGTTATGTTTATAATTCTACAGCGGACCGGAGGGAGAGGGTCTCCCGGATTCTCCGTATGCATGCCAATAAGAGGGAAGAAATTGGGGAAGTTCATACCGGAGATATTGCCGCTTTAGTCGGATTAAAAAAGACTACCACCGGTGATACACTCTGTGATGCTGATAATCCTATAATTCTTGAGTCTATGGTATTTCCGGAGCCGGTTGTCTCTATTGCTATTGAACCTAAAACGAAGTCAGATTCGGATAAGCTAATGGGAGCCCTGCAGAAGCTTTCAGAAGAGGATCCGACTTTTAAAGTTCGATATGATCATGATACGGGCCAGACAATAATTTCCGGAATGGGTGAGCTTCACCTTGAAGTTCTTGTGCAGCGCCTTTTGCGTGAGTTTAGTGTGGAGGCGAATGTCGGAGAACCGGAGGTTGCGTATCGTGAAACAGTTATGGGGACTGCAGAAGCAGAGGGTAAATTTGTTAAGCAGTCCGGCGGGCACGGGCAGTATGGTCATGTTGTTATAAGGTTCGAGTCGCTTCCTCCGGGAACAGGTTTTCTGTTCGAAAACAAAGTAATTGGAGGAAGAGTTCCAAAGGAATACATACCTGCTGTTCAGAAGGGGGTGGAAGAAGCCAAAGAGAACGGTGTGCTTGCAGGTTATCCGGTTGTGGATTTCAGAGCTACACTTCTTGACGGTTCCTATCACGAGGTGGACTCAAGTGAAATGGCTTTTAAGGTGGCTGCTTCACTTGCATACAGGAATGGGCTTAAAAAAGCTAAACCAACTATCCTGGAACCGATTATGGCCGTGGAAGTTAATGCACCGGAAGAGTATCTTGGAGAGGTTATTTCTAATTTTAGTGCTCGGATGGGGCATGTGGAAGGTATAGAAGATCGGTATGGTGGTAAGGTAGCTAAGGCACTTGTGCCTTTACGAATGATGTTCGGATATACTACCGTTCTCCGTTCTATGACAAAGGGGCGGGCAACTCACACCATGCAATTTTCACATTACCAGCCGGTACCTAAATCGATACAGGAAGAAATAGTAAAAAAGGTTAGGGGAAAATAAGAGAATTCCCTACCCTTAACATAAACATAATAGTGAGCTATATGTTTTGAATTGCGTTTCAAAGCAAGGAGGAAGAAATGGCAAAAGCAAAGTTCGAAAGGACCAAGCCGCATATTAATGTAGGTACAATTGGTCATGTTGATCATGGGAAAACAACCCTTACGGCGGCTATTACCATGTACTGTGCTAAAAATTTTGGCGATAAAATAATGAAGTACGAGGAAATAGATAATGCGCCGGAGGAAAAGGCCCGTGGTATCACAATAAATACGAGGCATGTTGAGTATCAGACAGAAAACAGGCACTACGCCCATGTTGACTGCCCGGGACATGCTGACTACATTAAGAATATGATAACCGGCGCAGCGCAGATGGACGGGGCAATTCTTGTTGTTTCCGCCCCGGATTCTGTGATGCCTCAGACAAGAGAGCATATTCTGCTTGCACGTCAGGTTGGCGTTCCCTCTATCGTTGTTTATTTAAATAAGACAGACCAGGTTGATGACCCTGAGCTTATTGAACTTGTGGAAGAGGAAATTCGCGACGTATTAAAAGAGTATGAATTCCCCGGTGATGAAATACCTATTATTAAAGGTTCCGCTCTTCAGGCAATGGAAAATCCGGATGATCCCGAAAAGATTAAGTCCGTTATTGAGCTTCTTAAGGCAATGGATGAGTATATTCCGGTACCTGAGAGGCCTATTGATAAACCGTTCTTAATGCCGATAGAGGATGTTTTCTCTATATCCGGCCGTGGAACTGTTGTGACCGGAAGAGTTGAACGCGGAAAAATAAAGGTTGGAGAAGAGGTTGAAATTGTAGGTATTAAGCCGACAAGGAAAACTGTCGTAACCGGTGTAGAGATGTTTAACAAAATTCTGGATGAAGGTCTTGCCGGTGACAATATCGGTACACTTTTAAGGGGTGTGGACAAGAAGGAAGTTGAAAGAGGGCAGGTAGTTGCAAAACCGGGAAGTATTACACCCCACAAGAAGTTTAAAAGCAGGGTGTATATATTAACCAAGGATGAAGGCGGAAGGCATAATCCGTTCTTCACAGGATACAGGCCGCAGTTCTACTTTAGGACAACAGATGTTACAGGCAGTGTTGTGCTTCCGGAAGATAAGCAGATGGTTATGCCCGGAGATACTGTAGAATTAACAGTTGAACTAATTTCAACAATAGCAATAGAAAAAGGTTTAAGGTTTGCTATACGGGAGGGCGGCAGAACTGTCGGCGCCGGAGCCGTAACGGAAATTATAGAATAAATGGTTTCCTGCTTATTGTAACTAATAAGCAGGAACGTTTTCAGGGAGATTTACATGACAGGGGATAGGATACGTGTTAGATTGCGCGGTTTTGATGTGGAGCTTATTGATCAGAGTGCAAAGTCGATAGTGGAAACAGTACTGAAGGCTGGCTCAAAGGTATCGGGACCGATCCCTCTACCTACAAAGATTAATAAATTTACGGTTCTAAGATCTCCGCATGTTAATAAAAAATCGCGGGAGCAGTTTGAAATGCGGACACACAAAAGGCTCATAGACATAATAGAGCCTACAAAGGATGTCATGGACGCCTTAATGAAGCTGGAGCTCCCGGCTGGTGTGGATGTGGAAATAAAGCAGTAAGGAAAAAGCGATGTTAGCATTAATGGCAGATAAAATAGGCATGACTCAAATTTTCGATGAAAAAGGCGTACTTATCCCTGTTACTGTTATCCATATAAAACCTAATGTAGTTATTGGTGAGAGAAATACTAAGAAACATGGATATAGTGCGGTTATTTTAGGATCGGATACAGTTAAGGAAAATAAGATTTCCAAGCCGCTTATGGGGCAGTTCCCTGAGGGGGTAAAACCTCAAAAGAACATCATGGAGATCCGTGATTTTGATAAAGAGTGTAAAGTGGGCGATGAGCTCGGTGTTGAGATTTTTGACGGCATAAGATATGTGGATGTAAGTGGTATTAGCAAAGGCAAGGGCTATCAGGGTGTAATGAAGCGTCACGGATTCGGTGGCGGCAGGAAAACCCATGGTTCTAAGTTTCATCGTGCAGGCGGTTCTACAGGAATGGCCGCATGGCCTTCCAAGGTTATGAAGGGTACGAGAATGGCCGGAAGGATGGGCGGTGTTAACAGGACTGTTCAGAATTTAAGTGTTGTCAGACTGGATAAGGAAAAGAGTGTTCTTCTTGTGAAGGGTGCGGTGCCCGGTAGAAATAAGAACAAAATACTTGTAATGAAATCTAAGAAGAAATAGAGGATCTGTATGAAAACAAAAGTTTTCGGGGTAGATGGAAAAGCAGTAAGGGAAATTGAACTTTCCGATAATGTGTTTAATGTGGAAGTTAGTGACGGTTCCATTTACCATGCCATAAGGAATGAACTTGCTAATTCAAGGCAGGGGACCGCTTCGACAAAAACAAGAAGCGAAGTCCGCGGAAGCAGCGCAAAACCCTGGCGTCAGAAGGGAACCGGTAGGGCGCGTTCCGGAGATAGAAAGTCTCCCGTATGGGTCGGCGGTGGAACGGTCTTTGGCCCCAAGCCGCGCGATTACAGTTACAAGCTGCCGAAAAAGGTTAAAAGACTTGCGCTGAAATCTATTTTAACAATTAAAGCAAAGAATGAAGCTTTAAAAGTTGTGGCGGATTTTACTGTTGAAAGCGGAAAGACAAAGGATCTTATAAGGGTACTTAAAAATCTTGTTCCGGATGAACGCACAGTGCTTATTCTTAAGGATAGTGACGTAATGGTGAAAAGAGCAGGCAGGAATATACCATGGCTTGGATTCCTTTCATTCGACAGATTGAGGGCGCATGATTTATTTTACTGTAAGCATCTTGTTGTTATGGAAACAGCTGCTGTAAAGCTGAATGACTTCTACGCATCAAATTAAAGAGAATGAGGGAAGGCGATGGATTCTGATAAAATTATTATAGAACCGGTTGTTACAGAAAAGACAAATATAATGCGGGAATCGCATAGGTATGTTTTTAAGGTAAACCCCAGGGCAAATAAATTGGAAATAGTAAAGGCCATGAATGATCTGTTTGATGTTCATCCTTTAAAATGCAATATTGTTAATGTTTCCAGGAAACCGAAGCGTGTTCGTTATAAGCTGGGCTACACTGCAACGTGGAAAAAAGCGATTGTGACTTTACCCTCTAATGAAACAATACCTATTTTTGAGGGTGCATAGGGAGTTACTTAATGGGAATAAAAAAATTTAAACCGGTTACAGCCGGTACGCGATTTAAGACAGGGTTAACATTCGAAGAGCTTACAGGTAAAAAACCCGAGAAGTCTTTAACCAGGGGCAAGCCATCAAAAGCGGGAAGAGACAGTGCAGGCCGCATTAGCGTCCGCAGACGCGGCGGCGGGCATAAAAGGAAGTATCGCGTTATCGATTTTAGAAGGGATAAGTTTGATGTGCCGGGGAAGGTTGTTTCTATAGAGTACGACCCGAACAGGACTGCAAACATTGCTCTGGTTAACTACAAAGACGGTGACAAACGCTACATTATTGCACCGGAAGGGCTTGCAGCAGGCGCTACCGTTTTAAGCGGACCCAACGCCCCTCTGGAGGTCGGCAATGCGCTGCCGCTGGAAAAGATTCCTCTGGGCATGTTTGTGCACAATATAGAGCTGCAGCTTGGGAGAGGCGGACAACTTGTCCGTTCCGCGGGATCGGCAGCTTCTATTGCAGCAAAGGAAGGGGATTATGTAACTTTAAAACTTCCCTCCGGTGAAATGAGAATGGTTTTTAGAAAATGCTACGCTACTATCGGAACGGTAGGTAATGAAGAGTATATGAATATATCTATCGGTAAAGCAGGACGTGCCAGATGGCTCGGCAACAGGCCTAAGGTGCGCGGTGTAGTTATGAATCCTGTGGATCATCCGCATGGCGGAGGAGAGGGTAAGTCATCCGGAGGAAGACATCCGGTATCCCCGACAGGAGTGCCGACAAAGGGTTATAAAACAAGGAAAAAGCGTAAGCTATCCAGCAAATTCATCGTGAAGAAAAGAAAATAGGAGATGTTTTAGTGTCTAGATCGATAAAGAAAGGACCTTTTATTGCAAAAAGCCTATATAAAAAGGTTTTGGATATGAGCAAAAGTGGTGAAAAACGGATGATTAAAACATATTCGCGTTGTTCAACCGTAATACCTGAAATGGTAGGTTTCACTATTTCTGTTTATAACGGTAAGACATGGATTCCGGTCTATGTAACAGAAAATCTTGTCGGGCATAAGTTAGGGGAGTTTTCTCCGACGCGTATTTTCCGCGGACATGCCGGATCCGATAAAAAGGCTTCGAAAAGGTAACGGGTGATAAGTATGGAAATAAAGAAAGGCTATCAGGCTCATGCGCGGTTTTTACGAATATCGCCGACGAAGGTGCGGCGCGTTGCGGATATTGTTCGCAAGAAACCATACAGTGAAGCTGTTGCAATACTGGATTCCCTGCCCCACAAGGGTGCTCGGTTTCTAAAAAAGGTAATTAAATCTGCCGCGGCGAATGCTCTTTACAATAACAAAAAGCTCGATGAGGAGATGCTTTATATAAAGGACCTGCAGGTTAATGTGGGTCCTACAATGAAAAGGGTATGGCCTAGGGCTCGTGGTAGAGCGGACAGGCTTTTGAAAAGGTCGTGCCACATTTCTGTGGTACTGGATGAAATAGGTTAATCTGGGGGTTATAGTGGGACAAAAAGTAAATCCGATAGGCTTAAGGCTTGGGATAAATAAGACCTGGAAATCTAAATGGTTTGTAGATCCTAAAGAGTACGCAGCTACACTGCATGAAGATTTGCGTTTGAGAAACGCCATAATGACCGGCCGTTTTGCAAAAGGAGCAGATATAGCAGACCTTGAAATTGTAAGGCATCCTCAAAAGGTCACTGTAATTATTCATACAGGACGCCCCGGCGTGGTAATCGGAGCAAAGGGCGCAAATATTGAAAGACTGGGTGCAGAACTGCAGAAAATAGTAGGAAAAAAAATACAGCTTAAGATAAAAGAAATTAAGCGTCCTGAGATTAATGCCCAGTTAATTGCTGAAAATGTTGCAAGGCAGCTTAAGGCACGTTCTTCATATAGAAGAGCTATGAAAATGGCAATTAGTAATGCAAGAAAAGCCGGTGTTGAGGGTGTAAAGATAAAAATAGCAGGAAGGCTCGGCGGTTCTGAAATGTCGAGAAAGGAAGAATACAAAGAGGGTAGAATTCCCTTACATACATTCCGTGCAGATATTGACTATGGTTTTACAGAGGCAATAACAACATTTGGTTCTATTGGTGTTAAGGTATGGGTCTTTAACGGTGAGGTTTACGGCAGAGATAAAAAAGAGGATGCCGGAAGACTTATAAAAAAGCAAAAACAGGGAACAAGGTTTAGGAGTTAGGAAAAATGCTTAGTCCGAAGAGAACGAAGTATAGAAAGAAACAGCGGGGAAGGATGAAAGGGAAGGCTTCACGCGGAAATAAAATATCCTTTGGAGATTTCGCACTTGTATCTCTGGAAAGAAAGTGGATTACTAACCGGCAGATAGAGGCTGCGAGGATTGCCATGACGCGTCATATAAAGAGGGGAGGGAAAGTCTGGATACGGATATTCCCCGATGTCCCCTATACAAAAAAGCCGGCGGAAACGAGAATGGGCAAAGGAAAGGGTAACCCTGAGTATTGGGTTGCTGTTGTGAAACCTGGCTCTGTGATGTTCGAAATTGCAGGTGTAGAAGTCGGACTGGCGGAAGAAGCCATGCGGCTGGCTGGAAGCAAGTTGCCTATAAAAACAAAATTTATGATAAGAAGAGACCTGAGGTAGGAGTATGAAAGATTCATTTAAAGAACTAACGTATAATGAGCTTCTTGCAAAGAGAGAAGAGCTTAAGAAGCAGTATCGGGATCTCAGATTTAATATGGTAATCGGGCATGTTGATAATCCTCTTGAAAAGAGGACCTTAAGAAGAAAACTGTCCAGAATTACAACTATAATTCATGAATATGAACTTGGAATTCGGAAAGTTTAGGAGAGGGCTGTGGAGGTTAATAAAAAAATATTTACCGGTAGAGTGGTAAGTAACAAAATGGATAAGACAATTGTAGTGGAAATAGGCATGAGAAAGCTTCATAAGCTTTACAAAAAATACATTACGCGTTCAAAAAAAGTAAAAGCTCACGATGCTAAAAATGAATGCAATATCGGTGATACAGTGAGAATAGTTGAATGCAGACCACTCAGTAAAGATAAACACTGGCGCCTATTAGAAATTGTAGAGAGAGCAAAATAGCGAATATGTCGGGGGAGCATTATGATTCAGATGAATACATACTTAAATGTTGCAGACAACAGCGGAGCAAAACGCGTGCAATGTATAAAAGTTTTAGGCGGCACAAGAAGGAAGTATGCAAGAGTCGGCGATATTATAGTCGTGGCTGTTAAAGATGCTCTTCCAAATGCGGCGATAAAAAAAGGAACAGTAGAGAGAGCGGTTATTGTTAGAACGAGCAAAGAGTATAAGAGGCCGGATGGCACATATATCAGGTTTGATGACAATGCATGTGTGCTAATAGATGCAACGAGAAATCCTAAGGGCAAGAGAATCTTTGGGCCTGTTGCGAGAGAGTTAAGAGAAAAGGATTATATGAAAATAATCTCTCTTGCCCCAGAAGTTCTCTAGGAGGACAGTAATGATTAAAAAACATACGCGTACTAAATATAAATTAAAGAAGAACGATACAGTTCAGATTATTACCGGTAAGGACAAGGGCAAAACAGGCCGTATACTGGATATTGATAACCGTAATGGCAGAGTCGTTATTGAAGGGCTTAATATGGTTAAGAAGGCGGTAAGGCCGAAGGGGCAAAATCAGAAAGGCGGCATAAATGAAGTAGAGGCTGCTTTGGCTATATCGAATGTAATGATAGTCTGTAAAAAATGCGGTCCTACAAGAGCAGGATACCGTTTTGAAGGTAATGAAAAGATTAGGGTATGTCGTAAATGTGGAGAGCAGTTATAATGGGTAAAGAAGCTTATATTCCGAGATTAAAAAAACTCTATCGTGAGAAGATAAAACAGGATCTTATGAGTGAGTTTAACTACAAATCGGTAATGCAGGTCCCGAGGCTGAAAAAAATTATTGTCAGCGCTGGTGTCGGCGAGGCAATTCAGAATAAAAAACTCCTTGATGCAACTGTAAAAGAGATTACACAGATTACAGGGCTTAAAGCTGTAAAAACGAAGGCGAGGAAATCTATCGCCGGTTTTAAGATACGTGAAGGTATGGAAATAGGCGCCAAAGTTACTCTGCGCGGCGACTACATGTATGAATTTTTAGATAGGCTTGTAAATGTAGCAATACCTAGAATTAAGGATTTTCGAGGAATAAACCAGAATGCCTTTGATGGGCACGGTAATTATTCGCTTGGTATAACGGAACAGATAATATTTCCAGAAATCGATTATGATAAGATTGAGAGGATCAGCGGGTTAAATGTAACTATTGTAACAACTGCTCCTACGGATAAAGAGGCCAAGAGCCTGCTTAGCAATTTCGGAATGCCTTTTAAAAAATAATTTGGGGGAGTTATGGCTAGAAAAGCGATGATAAATAAGGCAAATAAAAAGCCAAAATATTCGACTCGGAAGGTCAATAGATGTAAAATCTGTGGCCGATCGAGGGGTTATATGAGGAAGTTTGAAATGTGCAGAATATGTTTCAGAAAGCTTGCAAGCGAAGGCAAGATTCCTGGTGTAACGAAATCAAGTTGGTAGGGAGAGGTATATGAGTCTTTCAGACCCTATTGCAGATATGTTAACAAAAGTTAGAAATGCTACGATGGTTCAACTCGAAAAGGTTGATATTCCCGCTTCTAAATTGAAACTGGAAGTTATTAAAATTCTTAAAATCGAAGGATTTATAAAGAATTTTAAAAAGATCAGCCAGGAGGGGAAAAGCTATATAAGAATCTTTCTTAAATACGATAGCAGTAATAAGCCTGTGATTCATGGTCTTAAGCGGATTTCCAAACCAGGTAGAAGGGTTTACACGGGGTATAAAGAGATACCCCGGGTGCTAAATGGATATGGCACTATAATAATAACTACTTCTTCCGGGGTAACTACGGGATCCAGAGCCCTTGAGAAAAAAGTGGGCGGTGAATTAATCTGCAGTATTTGGTGAAAAAGAGGTAGTTTATGTCAAGAATAGGTAAAATGCCGGTAAAAATTCCCGAAGGCGTCAAAGTAACGGTAAAGAAGACAAGTGTTGTTGTGGAAGGCCCAAAGGGCATCTTAAACCAGGAAATAAGACCACAGATCAGCGTTAAAACGGCAGATGACACAGTCGTTGTATCACGGAAAAATGAAACAAAATATACAAGGTCTTTACACGGTCTGTACAGGAATCTTATTAACAATATGATTATTGGTGTTTCAAAAGGCTTTTCCAAAACCCTTATAATAAATGGTGTTGGATACAGAGCAGAAATAAAAGGGGATAATCTAGTGCTGTATCTTGGGTACTCCAATCCCATATATTATCCGATTCCGGAAGGTATAAAAATAACCCCTGAAACGAACACAAAAGTGGTTGTTGAAGGGACGAGTAAAGAACGGGTCGGACAGATTAGTGCAGAAATTCGTTCGTTTAGACCTCCAGAACCGTATAAGGGTAAAGGTATCCGTTATGAAGATGAACATGTACGGCGTAAAATCGGCAAAACGGGCGTGAAATAGGAGTCTTTTAGATGAAGAAATTAATAGAAAAAAAGAGAAGACGTTTAAAGAGAAAGCTTAGAATTCGCGGCAGAATTAAAGGAACCCCGGACAGGCCGAGAATGACCGTCTTTAAAAGTAATAAACATACATACATACAGGTTGTTGATGACACTGAAAATAAAACTATAGTTTCTGTTTCCAACCTGGAGAAGGACCTGTCTAATGTGAGAAACCGGGTGAAGGATGTTAAGAAATTAGGTGAAGTAGCTGCAAAACGATTGCTCGAAAAGAAGATTGATCGTGTTGTTTTTGACAGAAACGGATATTTATATCATGGTCTGGTTAAGTCTATAGCGGACGGTGCCAGAGAAGCCGGATTAAAATTTTAAGGGGAGTAGGTGGAACAGGAAAGATTCGAACATGAATATATGGAAAAGCTTGTAAAGCTTAATCGTGTTGCGAAGGTAGTAAAGGGCGGTAGAAGATTTTCTTTTTCTGCACTTGTTGTAGTGGGCGATAAAAACGGTAATGTGGGATATGGCTTCGGTAAGGCAAATGATGTAGCCGACGCAATAAGAAAAAGTGTTGAAAAAGCAAA
>QNBI01000013.1 GCA_003641675.1 Spirochaetota bacterium
GACAGGGTGCTCATAGGCGAAGTTGCGCTTGAGCCGCCAGACTACTTAAAAGGAGCAGAGAAAGCAGCAGCCTACCTCGGTGAAGCCGAGGACGGCCTCCATGCAGCTTTCAACTTTTCCTTTATGTATTCAAAGTTCAGTGCGGAAAAGTTCAAAGGTCAGGTGAAAACGTGGGAAGAGGCTCTAAAAGGAAAGGGCTGGCCGGTTTATGTGCTCTCCAATCATGATGATAGGCGACATTTAAGCCGCTATGCAAAAGGGAAAGAGACTATTCCCAGAGCAAAAGTATTAGCAGCGATGCTCCTTACACTTAAGGGAACCCCGTTTCTTTACTACGGCGAAGAGATAGGAATGAAAAACTTACAGCTAAAGCGGTCGGAACTACTGGATCCTCTGGGAAAGAGATATTGGCCTTTCCACCCGGGCCGCGACGGAGAGAGGACTCCCATGCAGTGGAATGAGAACTTAAACGCAGGTTTTACAACAGGAAAACCGTGGAATAAGGTTCATCCCGACTATGCAAGCATCAATGTAGAAGCCCAGAATAAAGAGCCCGATTCCATTCTTAACTTTTACAGGAAACTCATCTGGATAAGAAAGAAAAATATTGCCTTAAGGCAGGGAAAATACAGGGAAAACCCGGACTCACCAAAGGGCGTATTTTCATTCTTCCGGGAAACTAATGAAGAGACTCTTCTTGTGGTGCTCAACTTCACGGATAAGAAACGGCGGCTTTCCTTTAACCGTATAAATATGGATAAGCGGAAAATTATTCTGGCGGAACCTAAAACAGAACATAACCTTTTCCGAGGAAAATGGATTAACATAGCGCCGTACGGCGTTCTTATACTTAAATTTATTATCCATAACTATAACTTTAAGTAAACATTCTCCGCATAGCTCTTAAGAATATTCGAAAAATCATTTAGAACTTTATCTTTATAGGGTTTTACGTTATCGACCTGTCTGTACTGCTGGATCACAATATTTTTAGTACCCCGGAGTATTTTACCCATCTCCGGAAAATCTTCCGGGGAAATGTATTCCGGATACATTGTAATCCTTATTTCATAATTCTCTGTTTTTCTTAGTTCTTCTATGGAATTAAGAATAACATCCATCGGAAAATTTAAGTATTTTTCATAGAACAGCGTCTTAAAATCCATCGATATCAAGTCTGCATATGCTGAAATATCTCTAATAAAACCCGGACTTGTCCCGTTTGTATCTACCTTTTTTAACAGAGTCGGGAAGGCCGCCGAAAGCCTTATAAAAAAATCCTTAATCTCATCCTGGTACAACGAGGGTTCGCCTCCTGTTATAACAACTGCATCTATGAGATTCTGCCGTTTAGTAATGAATTCAAATACACTCCGCTCTGTTATTTTATTGACCCTTCTCTTTTTAAGAGAAGCATTATGGCAGTAGGCGCAATTAAGATTGCAGCCGCTTACAAAGAGGAGAGTGGATATTTTCTTAGGATAATCAACAAAACTAACCTTATGGTGTGCGAAAAAATTCATTTTTCACCGATACTGATATAGAAATTATTCTCCGCATATCCATCCGGCTGCTCGTTATCCGGTAATGCCAGACCCTCTATACTGTATTCAACTCTGTTCTTAAACTCCTCTCTTTTCCCCCTGTTCCACGCTTTAACCGGCCTGTAGTATCCCGTTATTCTTGAATAAACTTCACATTCTTCGCCGCATTCGGGGCATTTAAAATGTTCTCCCTTTAAATAGCCGTGTATCTTACATACCGAATATGTAGGTGATATGGTATAGTACGGTATTTTAAAATTAAAGGCTATTCTTTTAACCAGATCACGGGTAACTTCCCAGTCGCCGATACTTTCACCTAAAAATGTATGAAAAACAGTTCCTCCGGTATATTTTCCCTGAAGAGGTTCCTGCAGCTCTAAAGCGGAGAATATATCCTCCGTATAATCCACAGGAAGATGCGAAGAATTTGTATAATAGGGCACTTTATCTCCGGAAGTTATTATTAACGGATATTTCTCTTTATCACTCTTTGCAAGCCTGTAGGCAGCCGATTCCGCAGGAGTTGCTTCCAGATTAAAAAGATTACCCGTTTCCTCCTGATAATCCGCCAGCCTGCCGCGCATATAATCCAGTACTCTAAGCGCGAATGCATGCCCCTCTTTTTCTGCAATACCTTGCCGGATCCATCGTGCATTTAATGACGCCTCGTTCATCCCAACAAGCCCTATTGTTAGAAAGTGATTATTAAAATCCTTTAAATACCTCTTTGTGTACGGGAAAAATCCCTGACTGCTGAATTTTTCAATAACCTCTCTTTTTATCATAAGGCTTCTTTTTGCAAGGTCCATAAGCCTGTCTAAATGTATAAAAAAATCATCCTCATTCACGGATGTATAAGCAGCCCTGGGAAGATTTATCGTAACAACACCGATAGACCCTGTATACTCATCCGAACCAAAGAGCCCTCCCCCCCTGCGTTTTAGTTCTCTTTTATCGAGCTGTAATCTACAGCACATACTTCTCACATCTCCCGGCTTAAATTCGGAATTTATGAAATTCTGGAAATACGGGGTTCCGTATTTTGATGTCATCTCAAAGAGCAGTCTGCTGTTGGGGTTTTCCCAGTTAAAATTCTCCGTAATATTGTATGTGGGAATAGGGTACTGAAAACCTCTCCCGTTATAATCCCCTTCCAAGTAACATTCCAGCAATGCCCTGTTCACGATATCCATTTCTCTCTGGCATTCGCCGTAGGTAAAATTTGTTTCCTTTCCACCGACAATAGATTTTCGCAATTTCATATCCTCAGGTACCACCCAGTCCAGGGTAATATTCGTAAAAGGAGGCTGGGAACCCCATCTGCTCGGTGTGTTTACTCCGAACAGGAACGACTGAACAGACTGTTTTACCTGTTTGTAGTTTAAACTGTCTATTTTAACAAAAGGGGCAAGATAGGTATCAAAAGAGCTGAAAGCCTGAGCCCCGGCCCATTCATTCTGTAATATACCGAGAAAATTTACCATCTGGTTCACAAGGGTGGATAAGTGCCTGGCAGGGGCGGAAGCCACTCTGCCCTCAACACCGTTTAAACCTTCCTTTATTAGCTGCTCTATCGACCACCCTGCACAGTAAGGAGCAAGAACACCCAAATCATGGATATGAATATCACCATTTCTGTGTGCAGATGCAATTTCTCTGTCATATATTTCTTCCAGCCAGTAATTTGCAGTTAAAGCCCCGCTGTTATGCAGTATAAACCCGCCTAAGGAGAAAACCACCGTGCTGTTCTCCTTTACCCTCCAGTCCTCCATATTTAAGTAGCTGTCTATTATGCCTTTAAATTCATTAACGGTAGATTTTACTGCCCTTATCTTTTCATGCTGTTTTCTGTAGAGAATATATGCCTTTGCAGCCTCGGTGAAACCGGAAAGTTCAAGGGTTTTCTCTACACTATCCTGAATATCCTCAATATCAACCGTGTCATTCACAATTCTGGACCGAAAATCCGCTACAGCTTTCAAAGACAGAAGTTTAATAATCTCCTCATCGTATGGCATATCCGTTGCATTAAATGCTTTCTGTATGGCCGTAGATATTTTGCTAATGCTGAACTTAACAACCCTTTCATCTCTTTTTTTTACATACATAATAATTCCCCTCCAAAGAATATTTTAGCACCGTGCTTTTGCACAATTCCTACACAGCAGTTTCCAGAAATTAAAACTCCGATAAAAAACCCTCTATCCGCATTATCTAAACGAATAGAGGGTCTGTACCCGCCTTAATTAAAAGACTCTCCTTTAAAAAAATAAAACTCATCCTTATCCTCGAGATGAATTCTAAACACAATGCACGGAAAGTATCCTGGCTTAAGGGCTAAAACCTACTCTCCGTGCCTTCCCATCCTCTGTCATTAATTCGACAGAAAGACAGTGGCATACTACAGATTTCGTTCCCTCTCACAGTGGCGGGTCCGCTCCGGATTCTCACCGGATTCCAGTTTAATCTTTTAATAAGAACCGTACACTCATTTAAGTTTTTCAAAGAACCTTTAGAAACTAACAAAATTAATCTAAACACTATTTTTGTCTGCTGTCAAGATACATATTTGCATAAAATCCTGATATCTAATCAGAGTTTGTAATTATTGATGACAGTTATTCTTACTTACCTGCTATTGCCTTAATAATTTTATTAGGAGTCACAGGAATTGAAGTTAGCCATATACCCAGAGCATCGTGTATTGCACTAACAACAGCAGGAGCCACTGCAGAGAGAGGAAGCTCTCCCATCCCCTTTGCACCATAGGGGCCATCTGCATGAGGATTTTCCACTAGAATGCACTGTATCTCCGGAGTTTGCTTAATCCTCTGAAGGCCTAACCGTCCATAGGAAGCCGTTATAATTTTTCCATTTTTAATTTTAAACTCTTCGGATAAAGCATAACCGATACCCATCATTACACCGCCTTCCATCTGCCCTTCTACGGCAGCTGGATTAACAGGCCTTCCCGTATCACTTGCAGAAATTACCTTTAGAACATTTACCCTGCCCGTTTTCTCATTAACTTCCAGCATAACCGCCTGTGCGGAAAAACAGTATGCAGCATGAAGCCGGTCTTTACCGGGGTCATATCCTCCCGGAGGCTCCTTAAGGCTAAAATAGGTTTTAGGCGCAGTGTATCTGTATTCATTAGAAATCTTTATACCCTCTTTTTTTAACCTTAGAGAAAAATTATCCAGAGTTATAATCGGCTCCGGTGAACCTTTTTCATAAAAAGCATCGTCTTTTATTAGCAACTCTCTGCCTTTGAGATTGTATCTATCTCTTATATAGTTAAAAATCTTCTCCTTCAAATTAAAAGCCATATACTTCACAGCATTACCGGAAACGAATGTCTGTCTTGATGCAGTCGTCATCCCTGCATGAGGATCCCGATCGGAGTCTGCAGACTGCACAACAATTTTCGAATAGGGCCAGCCAAGGGTTTCGGATGCAATCTGTGCCATAGCGGTATCCGAACCCTGCCCCATATCCACGCTTCCTACCCTTAAAATAAGATATCCGTCATCACTTACTTCTCCGTAAGCACCGCCGTAATCTTCCATCCCTATCCCAAGTCCTACATTCTTATACGAAGAAGCAATTCCGATTCCTACCTTCCAACCCGGCCTGGTTTTTGGTTTTTCTGCTAATCCCAAAGCCTCTTTTACGGCAAGAAGACATGCCTTTGCTCCTACACTGGATTTGATACGCTCTCCTGTCAGCGTAGGGAGCCCCTCTGTAAGTATATTTCTTAATCGGATATCAAAAGGATCTATATTAAGCTTCTCCGCTATTCTGTTAAGCTGAACCTCGGCTGCAAATGTGACAGGAGGATTACCGAATCCCCGCATAGCACATGTCGGATTATTATTCGTATAAACTGCATCGGCTTTAACATCGGCATTTTCAATAGTATACGGTCCCGCGGCAAAACTCACAGACCTCAATATTACCGCTTCTTCCGCCGAGGCATACGCCCCTCCATCTGCGAGAATATCCGCCTTAACCGCAGTAATTTTTCCATCCTTCTTTACACCGGTTTTATACTTAAGAATCTGTGCATTTCTTTTTCCGCTGGTTCTTATCGATTCCCTTCTAGTATAAGTATACTTAACCGGACGGCCTGTTTTTAGAGCTCCGAGTGCAGCTATGATATGGACACTAATATCCTCCTTGCCGCCGAATCCTCCTCCTACTGGCATATGTGCAATATGAATATCCTCAGGTTTCATGTTCAAAGCCAGGGCAATCTGTTTAATATCATCTTCCGGTCCCTGGCTTCCCACATATATTGTTATTCTTCCGTCTTTCTCTAAAACTGCAGTGCCGGACTCCGGCTCAAGATAGGCATGCTCAATAAACTGCGTACGATATTCTCCTTCAAATATCAGATCGGAACTTTTAAATCCTGCAATAATATCTCCTCTGCCGGATTCCATATGTGAAGCATTATTTGTTGATTTCCCATTATTATGTATTAAGACTGCATTATTCTTTAAAGCCTCTTCCATAGTTCCCAGAACCGGAAGTAGTTTATATTTGACCCTTATTTTCAACACCGCCTCTTCTGCAGCCTTTTCAGTCTCAGCATAAACTGCAGCTACAGCATCACCTGTATAACGGACTTTTTTATCTGCAAGTACAGGTTGATCATCAATTATAAGTCCGAAAGCATTTTTACCGGGAATATCCTGAGATGTTAAAATTTTTACAACGCCTTTTACTCTTAGAGCTTCCTTAATATCTATCCCAAGGATTTCCGCATGCGGGACTTCGCTTCTTAAAACCTTTGCATGGAGCATATTCTTAAAGAAAAGGTCATCCGCATATTTTAACTCGCCTGTAGCTTTTGCAATTGCATCCACTCTCGGTACGGATTTCCCAAAGGGGTTAGAAATCTGAGGATAGATGTTATCTCTTTTAACCTTAACTTTTCCACTTTTTATAAGAGAAGCGGCATCTTCAACAGCCTCTATTATTTTAACATAGCCTGTGCATCTGCAGATATTAGGCTGGAGTGCACGCTTAATCTCATCAACATCCGGATCATTATTACGATCCAGCAGGGCCTTTGTAGACATAATAAAACCAGGAGTACAAAAACCGCATTGAACGGCACCATGCTTAATATACGAATACTGGATAGCATGGATGCTTTCATCCGTGCTCAAAGATTCAAGTGTTGTAATCTGCGCACCTTCCAAATCTATCATTTTAGCCATGCATGAGCGTTTTGCTTTCCCGTTAATTATTACCGTGCACGCGCCGCAGGAACCATCGTCGCATCCTCTCTTAGCGGCAGTTAAACCAAGCGTTTCCCGTAAATACGAAAGAAGTGTTAGGTTTTTATCGCTTATTTCAGGATTATACTCCTGTCCGTTTATTTGTAATTTTACTTTCATTTCTCTACCTACATAAAGTCTTTATCGTTTCCGTGTAGACATTCGCTGCGTTTTTAAGCTGAGTAATATCCATCATCTCATCATTAGTATGACACAAACCGGCATCACCAGGTCCGTATTGTACCGCAGGAATACCTAAATCATTAATTAAAAAATCCATTTCATTATAGCCATCTGTAAAATAAACTTTAGTTTCATTCTTTAATACCGACCTATGCGCATTTTTCACAGCAGTTACTATCTCTGAATCCATATCTGTTAAAGCGGGCTTTAACCCTCTCTTTTTTATAGGCTCCCAGTTCCAGTCGGGCCTTGCAATCTCAGCTGTAACGTAAACATCGGGTATATGGTTATACTTCTCAATAATCCCATGTATGTCTCTCATAATCTCTTCCTGCGTTTCTCCGGGGATTAATCTTCTATCGAACCAGAGGATACATTCATCCGGTACTATATTATATGCAACGCCTCCCTTTATGATACCAAGGTTTATCGTAGCCCTCGTTTTACCAATGCCTTTTATTTCGTGGACAGGAAAATCCATAGATGTAATTTCACCAGCTGCCTTAATGCAGTATTCTACAGCGCTTACACCAAGCCAGGGTCTGCATCCGTGACTGGCCTTTCCCTTTACCATTATTTTTATCGGCATAGTTCCTTTACACCCTGTTCCCAATTTTAATCCAGAAGGCTCCGTAACAACTGCATAGTCCGCATGAATATCCATATCTTTAAGAAACATACTTCCTCTATGCTCGGATTCTTCATCTATAACACCAACAAAACCGACACCTGATGTTAGAGTTTCGTGCTCCGAAAGGATATTCTCAAAAGCAGTAATTACAGAAGCAATCCCGCCTTTCTGGTCCACAGAACCCCTGCCCCAAATATGATTATCTTTTATTATCGGTTCAAAGGGAGATTTCATTTTGTACGGTGGGACCGTATCAATATGTGCATGAAAAAGTAATCCGAGTTTAGCATTAACATTTCCCGGAATTACAGCAAGTATATTAAATCTGCTTTTATCTACTTCGAACAGCTCTGTTTTACAACCTAATTTTTTAAAACGTTGAAACAGGTATTTCCCGATCTCACCTTCGCTGCCTGTAACACTTTTAATCTTAATGAGTCTTTTAAGTTCTTTAACAACATCCATATACTCCTATTTTCTCCTCTTGTTCCATACCTCGCTATTAACAATAAACTCAGGATAATTTCCTTCCAAAACGTCAATTACACCTTTTACTACTGCCATTCCCATCTTCATTTTTCCGTCATCCGTAAAACTACTAAGATGAGGAGTTACCACTGTATTATCCAGTTTAAATAACGGATTATCCGGATCGGGAGGTTCTTTTTCGTATACGTCAAGACCGGCGGATTGTATTTCGCCGTTTTTTAAAGCTTCTATAAGCGCCTGTTCATCTACAATTTTTCCTCTGGCGGTATTTATAAAGATAGCCTCCTTCTTCATCCTTTTAAATTCCTGTTTTCCGATAAACTTTTCCGTATCTTCCGTGTAAGGTATATGGAGAGAAATAACATCCGATGTTTCCAACAATTCGTTTAAATCGGCAACCAATGAAAAATTCCCTTTAAGTAAATCGGTATCCTTATCAAAAAACGGATCATAAATGTGTATTTTCATACCAAGCCCTGCTCCGGCAATCTCTGCGACCCGTTTTCCTATTCTACCCGCCCCTATAAGTCCGAGCGTTTTGCCCTTTAGCTCCATTCCTGTAACCCTGGTTCTAATTCCAAAATCGCCATCCTTCCTCAGTGCTCTTTCAACAAACTCTATTTTTTTGGCAAGCATCAGCATAAAAGCGATTACATGCTCCGCCACGGACTCGGTTGGTCCATTTGGGGCATAAACAACAGGAATTCCTTCCTTTGTCGCAGCTTTTATGTCAACACTGTCATATCCGACTCCCGGACGGCCTATCACCCTAAGATTTTTTGCAATTGATATCATTTCTTCCGTCATTTTAAGCGCAACAGAACAGATTACCGCATCCACAGTTTTAATGGAATCTTTCAGCGCTTTTTTATCATCATTGTAAATCTTTACAACCTCAGCATAGCTCTCCAATTCTGCAAGCGCCTTTTTATGTAAAGGCCTGTCAATTAATACTCTTTTCATTACTGTTTTTTCTCTCCTTTTTATAAGCATATTCTAGATATATACGCCGTGTATGTTTCAGCAGTGCAAGCATGGCGTCTCTTGCACCTATAGCATTCCGCTCTTTTATTCTGTCCAGAATTTCTCTATGCATTTCAACCCCTTTTAATGTATGCTCCACAGACTTAATAAAATTTTCAAGCGAAGCATGAAGTACATAGGAAAATTTCTCAAGAAAGGGGTTTTTAGTACTTTTAACAAGTGCCGAATGAAACTCAAGATCATACTGATAATAATCGGGCGTTTTGTTTCTAACCGAATTTTCAAGTTTATCCAGATAGATATCCATTTTCCTAATATCCTCGCCATCCGCTTTCTTGGATGATAAAACAGCTACACCAACATCCAGAACTTCGCGTGCTTCCATAAGATCCCTTATATTTGTCTCTGAATATATTGATAAATTAATGAATTTAGATAAAGGGACAGAATTATTTTCGGTTATATAAGTGCCTGCGCCTTGTTTGATCTTAACAAATCCCATAGCCTGAAGTATCTGCAGGCCTTCTCTTATGGAAGAAACTCCGACATTTAATACTCTGGCGAGGTCCCTCTGTGAATTGAGTTTCTGCCCCCACTTTAATTCTCCTTTAGAGAGCATGTTTAATATTTTTTCAGCAACCGCATCGGCAACGGTAAGCGTTTTTATAGGATCTATCAAAACATTTCCTCCTTAATATTTAACTATACCTATTTAAAGGTTACTGCATTTACAGGACATACACTTTCACATAACCCGCAGCCCACACAAGAAATTCTGTTAACGGTATAGCTCTTTAAATTTTTACTTATCGCACCAGGGTAACATACCTTTTCGCAAGCCCCGCACATTGTACATATATCAGAGTTTATCCATGCCCTCATATTAGCCGATACTTTTCTCTCTTCGACAATCTTATGTGTAATTCCTCTTAAATCTGAAATATTCCCTATATCTTTCTTTTTTAGATAACTTTTAAGATCTTTTTCCACCTTATTAAAAATGCCAGGGCCTTTAAGGAGAGGTTCGGAAACCATTCCCACACCCGTAGCGCCGGCCATTATCATTTGGAGTGCAGATCTATAATCTGTAACACCGCCTACGCCTACAACAGGTACATTCACGAACCTCGAGATTTCATATATGTATTTAAGAGTAACAGGTAGAATATAGCGTCCTGACAGATAACCAGAGCCATCGACACTTCCAAGTAAAGGCTCTCCTGTTTCTATATCTATGGAAAGTATCGGCCCTATGGAATCCATTGCTGCTATAGCATCCACTCCTGCCCTAACCAGACTTTTTAACACCTTTTCCATATCATGAATAAAAGGCGGCAGTTTAACCATAATAGGAACTTTTAATTTTGTTCTAGCAAGTCTAACAGTTTTTATTAACTCATTGGAATTATAATCTACAAATGAAACAGCTTTAGAACCCGCCTTAACAAGTTCCACGGCCATTTCTACGGCAGTATCCGGTTTAACATAGTTTTTCGCTATACTGGTTACCAATGGGACATTAATATCCAGCTTACTTATTACGTCAAGCCACTCATTCATCCCTATACAGGACCAGTCTGCATTTATCAGACTCCGCTCGTACTTTCGAATAAAAGGAACAGGAGAGATAGCAGGCTTAAGCCTTATACCCTTTGTAAAAATAAGCCCTATTCTGTATTCGGATACTAATTTTAGCAGTTCAAAATCCCCCGAAAGCGGACCTTCCGAAAGCATTAGAGGATTTTTTAATCTAAATCCTAGAAAATCAATTGAAAGCGACATTTCTTCCTCAGTTATTCCCTTATACTTAAGGCATTTTCCGGACAGGCAGAAATACATGCCCCGCATTGATCACACATTAAAGCTTTATCACCTTCCGGTGAAAGAAAAACCCTGTTGCACACCTCCGTACATGCACCGCATCCGTTGCATTTATCATAAATTACACGAATCCCTTTTTCATCATGTATTATTGCATTCTCCGGACAAGCTGAAATACACACAGGATTCCTGCACTGCACGCAGACCAGGTATTGAAGTTTAATTACATCCCGTCTGTATATTCTAATCCTGCTTTTTGCCCGGTTTACAACACCTTCTTTTGCCATGGAGCATGCTGCTTCACATATCCTGCAGCCCGTACATAATGTTTTGTCAATACGCAGATAGCTCAAATTAAATCCTCGATTTCCAGTCTTTTTAATGTCGATTCCAGAGGCGCTCCATTCTTCGACCAGCCCCGAAACTCATAATATTTATCCAGCATATAATCCTGCTTTGATTTACTCATTACCTTTCCCTTTAACGGCCCTTTTTTTATTCCTTCCTTTGCAAATTTTTCCGGAAGATAATCATCGTCTCTTGTAATACCCTCTCTTAGGTTAAATATCCTCGAAAGGTTCCATATCCTTTCTCCTGCAAGCCTCATTTTTTTTAATGTCCAGTTTTCACCCGTAGATATGCTTACCATTTCCGGCAGGATATCATTTAGCAAGCCTATTCCATAGGCAAACTGGCAAACAATTATACTCTCCTCTGCAGCTTTTTCATCCTGCTGTTCCTTGACAAATTTAACCCTCCCGTCCGTATCATCGGCATCCCAGACTCCTGCAAGTTCTCTGCCCAAAGGCCATGAACGCAGATGGCAGGCTCCTCTGTCCGCCGTCATATACACTAATGCCGTACCCTCCGAACACCGCGGATCATAGGCGGGTATTCCCATGCCTTTCACCTGTGGAATAAAATAGGATATTCCAAGCTCCCTGCCTGCAGATTTTAACCCCTCTGCAAGTATATTACCGATACCTTTTCTAAAAGTAATATCTCTCAGGAGTTTTAATACTACATAGCGCTTTTTTCCCGAGCCTTCCTTTCCAGCCTTCCCCGTGGCAAGCACCGCTCCTAATAATGAGCCTGCCGATATAGTATCCAACCCGTATTCATTACAGTAGTAGTTAAACTCAGCAATTAAATCCGGATCAAGTATGCCAAGATTGGGCCCGAAAAGCCCGATAGTTTCATATTCCGGTCCCTCAAGTTCTATTTTCCCTTTCCCGTAACCTTTTGCACATGCTACAGGACATTCACCGCAAGAAAGCCTCTGAACTGTAAGATTTTCGAATGCCTTTTCGTCAATGGAATTTACCGAAGGCAGCTGCCCTTCTGTAAAATTATTTACAGGCATTAAGCCGTTCATATTAACAGGAGCAACAGACCTCGGAGTTCCGTATTGTCTCTGTTCGGCGACCCATGGATTATCAAAAATAATTTTATTTGCTTTTTTTACTGCCTTTATAAAATTCTTTAAATCAGCGATAGGAATATCTCTGGTTCCTCTTACGGCAATGGCTTTGATCTTTTTAGACCCTAAAACTGCTCCGCTCCCGCCCCTTGCCGCATTTCTTGAATAATCGTTTGAAATACTTGCAAATCTTACAAGGTTCTCACCTGCAGGACCTATAGACATAACCCGCACACCGGGTTCGCCGAGCATTTGCCGCACTTTGTTTTCCGTTTCGTAGATATGCATTCCCCACAGATTAGAAGCGTCAATAAACGATACCTTATTATTATGGATATAAATTACAACCGGTTTTCCAGATACTCCCTCAAAAATTACAACATCATTCCCGGTAGCTTTTAATTCCTCTGCAAAGTGTCCTCCTGAATTGCAGTCGAGATAAATACCGGTTAAGGGAGATTTTGTCACTATTTCTATTCTGGAAGAAGCTGGTGCTGTTGTACCGTTAAGAGGGGCTGTTGAAATAATAAACTTATTCAAAGGGCCCAGCGGATCGATACCCTGCTTAATTTCTTTAAGAAGATACGCAGTGCCTATCCCCTTTCCTCCGAGGAACTTCTTTTCATACTCCTGCGGTATTTCTTCCTGCTTATAAGACTGACTATCAAGATTAATCCTTAATAAGGTATGATACCGTGCCATTTAAACCATTCTCCACGAAGCTCTGCTGTCCGGCCATTTTGCATTTAAAAGCAAATCCACATCCTTTCCGGCTTTTTTATAGAGGTCTTCCCTTAGCCTGTCCGCATTCTCCATTACTTTTTGTTCATCCAGCAGAAGAACTTTCTTGTTTTCCATTATAATCCTTCCATCCACAATACTGGTAACAACATCGCTTCCTTTAGCACTATAAACAATCTTTGGTACAGGTTTACCGCCGGGCATAATATGAGGCTGTTTGTAATCCACCAGAATAATATCGGCCCTTTTTCCCGCTTCAAGAGAACCTGTTATATCATCCAGCCTAAGCACTTTCGCTCCGTCGATTGTAAGCATTTCCAACGCCTTTTCGGCAGTAAGAGCTTCGGCATCCA
>QNBI01000014.1 GCA_003641675.1 Spirochaetota bacterium
ATGTTTTTAAACATCTGTGCTAATATGGTATGATTATTACTCAAAGCCCATCTCCTTATGGTATAGAGAATTAGGTAATATTTACCTTACCATTATATCAGGAGATTGGGCTATTTCAAGTTCTAATTTGGACACGTGTGATATCACTTGTTTTATTTTAAAATAAAGTCTTTATCAAAAATGGTAAAATGGTTAGCCGCTTAACAGTTTTTATTTAATTGTTATGCAGCTCTAAAGCAGCATAACAGATATCTGCTTATAATTAGATTGTAACTGTCTAAATAAAAAAAGCAATAATAATTAGCAGATTTAAGATAGTCATAAAATGAATTAAATCTTCTTTCTTCTTTGCAGTAGAATCTTATATAATCTTAAGAGCCGGGGAATTGAGTAAAGAAAGTAAAAGTGCAAGAACAAACTCATAACAGTTTAATTTTTAATTTCATCTTTACGGAATCTTTTATTCAAAAAGGGTTATCATGGATGTCTAGCGACAATTATAATTCCCGGCCGGCTGACGACAATTATAATTCCCGATTAAACTCGGAATAATCTGTTTTATATCATCTTGAAAGCCGGAAGAAACAGAATATTTCCGATAGGTTTGTTAAAAAAGCGGTTAATTATTTAATGCGGATAACACGTTTCAGGCAGCACGTTTCGGGTAACACGTTTATTGATATATACCTGAATAAAACCTGTATCGTTCGGCAGCAGAGTATCTCTAAGCTTATCAAATATCTCACCCGCTAACTGACTATACACCTTAATCTCAAGCACTGTATTTATTCCTCCAGGGTTTACATTCTAGAAGTCATATTTCTTCGCTTCTTGCTGTGAAAGGTAAACAGACCCTTCATATATTTTCCCCTTCCTTGTTATGTCCACACCAAACCGTTCTATCTCTTTTTTCTATTAGCATAATACGTTTCCGGAATATAAACACGACAATTTATACCTGTTAAGGAACCGGCAAATGATACTGCAGAACCGTGAATTATTGCTAAACTATTAAAAATGAATATTTAATAGCACAATCAATGGATAATATCAAGAATTAACAGAACGATTTCATTACTTAAATTCAAAGTTCCTAACATATTACTTTCCCTGCTTAAAGCTATTGTATATAATAGATTCTATGCTGTTAAAAGACTTTGATAAAATGATAAGAGAGCTTCTGGATATCGACAGAATAGATCCTCTGGATGTATCTCTTAACGGGCTTCAGGTAAGCCGCAGCAAAGATGAGATTAAAAAGGTTGCATTTGCGGTAGATGCATGCATGGAGAGTTTTAAACGCTCTGCCGACCTTAATGCAGATCTTCTCTTTGTACACCACGGCATTTTCTGGGGCAAACCGTATAGAATTACGGGAGGTCTCTATAATAGAATACAGTTTTTAATTAAGAAAGACATAGCACTTTATGGAGTCCATCTGCCGCTGGATATGCATCCGGAAATCGGCAATAATGCAGGCATTGCTCATAGACTCGGTCTTGAAAGTATAGAACCCTTCGGAGACTATCATGGCTTAAAAATAGGGTGTAAGGGGGCCCTTCCCTCTGCCAAAACAATAGACGATATTATAGATTCCATTCCCGGTCGGGCGGCGGAACTGCTTGCAAAACTCAATTTCGGACCTAAAAAAATTAGAACTATCGGCATTGTTTCGGGCGGAGCTCCCGAGGTGGTTTCCCAGGCAATTGCTGAAAGTATCGATCTGTACATTACTGGTGATGCTTCGCATACAGTTTACCATGAAGCCATGGAGGGCGGTATTAATGTACTATCTGCAGGCCATTATTCAACGGAAACATGGGGCGTTAAACTGCTCATGAAGAAAATAGAAAGTGAAACAGACTTAAGTACAGTATTTATTGATATTCCCACCGGTCTGTGATAATACTTCTACTATGAAAAAAGAAACAAAGGGCAAATTAATACCCTTAACATTAACACTCGTTATTGTGCTTCTCGACCAGCTTTCCAAACTAATTGTTATGAAAGTTCTTCCCTATGCAAAACCGGTTAGGGTTATAGGTGATTTTTTTAGGCTTACCTACGTAAAAAATCCGGCAATAGGCTTTAGCATAGGCCGCTCACTGCCCCTGACAACACAGAGAGTTATTTTTACAGCTCTTCCGATAATAGTAATAGTTATACTTTTACTCTTTTACTTCTTTACAAAGGAACTTACAAAGGCTCAGAACTGGGTCTTTGCCCTTATAATAGGAGGGGGTATGGGCAATATGCTGGACCGGATTATAAGGGGCGACGGCGTGGTTGATTTTCTTGACGTAAAGTTCTATGGTATATTAGGAATGCAGAGATGGCCTACGTTCAATTTAGCCGATTCATCCGTTGTTGTCGGAGGCATTACCCTTTTAATACTATTTATAATTTCAGAGGCAAGAAGGAAAAATGAATAAAAAAACAAATACATTCCTCTTTATTGTGGTTGCGACCCTCTTTAATATCTTAATAATGATAGTTCTTATGATAATTTTTTTCGCAGTTCCGCCTTTAATTATAAGGGGGGAGGCGTACAAGAAAGTAATGCCATACCTTATGCCGATTCTGTTCCTTGCTGCTATTGTACTTACGTTTTTTATTTATAATGTCATCATGAAGTATATCAGTAAAAAGATAGATATGGAAAAATACTTTCACCCGATATTTAAACGAAAAAAATAGTCTAATTTAATAAATTAATTAATAGCCGTCGGATTTGGAAATATTTATATCCTTCTTATAAAGTTCATTATAGACAAATCCTCTATTCTTAAGCATATCCTTAACTGCTTGAGGAAACGGAATGTGCCGCCAGAAAATACCCCTTACCTCCCTGTCTAATTTCTGGGTTCCCTGGCTTTCCTTTGTAATCCAGAGAATATAGTCGCGTATAAAGTAGTCCTTAACATCTCCCCGCAATCTCTGTGAGTCGAACCACTGAAAATATCTTCCCGTAATCCCCTCTTCCATCCAGTAATGCTGCGCTTTTTCTTTTGCAACCTGCCATCTTAAATCTGCAAGGGCAGATACGACAGCCTCTTTTAAATTTTTTGAATACATGGGGATTGCTATTCTGCCCCTGCTTGTAGCCCTGTTAAAGCGCTCGAAAGGTTCCCAGCATATACCGTTATCCCCGTAGCTTGCAATAAGAATAACATGGGGGACTATCCTGTTGGTCTGCCCCTTAAATGTCCTTAAAAACAGTCCATTATCCAGGGCCTCTACAGCAGCCATTTCATTTATCACATTCTCACGGTTTCCTATATCACGCTCATTGATGCGTGCATACTGTTTCATTAAAATCGGAAAGTGGTTTCCCTGTCTTCCGACACAGAGTTTCGCCATTTGTCTTACAGTATTAAATTCACTTACAACGGTTCTGCTGTCGACAGACCCGCCAACCTCAGCTCCTTCCGCTTTGTTTGTCAGAGCTTCTACTTCCGAGTCCAGACCTGCAAGCTTTGAGTAGGATTCATTTATATCCTTATCCATCTTGGAGAGGTTATGAAGTATGGAATTAATCACCGAAAGCGCATTTTTCTGTGCCGGGTTAAAACTGTCCTTTAATCCTCCGTAGTCATCTCGTGTATCATGATTAACAAGAAGTTTAACCTGGTCCTGCAAATCCCTCTCAAGATCATCGAGACGAATTATTTTTGATCTAAGCAATCCTAACTCTGCCTCACGCTGACCTCTGCGGTTTTCTATTTTATCAAGCAGCTGCTGGTTGGAATTGTCCCGTTTCTGTTTAACTTCATCCGTAGCAGAGGGCCGAACACTTCCTGAGGCCACTTTTTTAAGCCACTCATCCACATAGTGCACAGGTTCTCCCGTACGGTTTTCCAGAATGAGTTTGCTTAAAATGCTGCGCTGCTCCCGAGATAAAAAACTAGGCGAAACAACTCCGTAACGGAGGAGCAGCTTTTTTGGAACAGGCAACTCTCTCCCCGCCTTAGATGCAACAGAAGCGGCAAAATCCCAGTAGGCAGCAACAAGCCTGCCTCTGTACATCGATCTGTCCTGAGGGTCCTCCGCATTTAAAAACTGTGTAAGTAGCTGGTGCAGCTTTGTTGCAGGCTCCCCTTCTCCGGAGAGAACTTTTTTATAGTACGCCTTATCATTAAAAAAGGGTTTCGGATTCTCTACTGTTTTTGTAATTACCTCAAAATGTTTTTTAGAAAGATCGACGAATTCACGGTCCCCCTTTTCTCTGGAAGCTTCCTCTGTAAAGAGGTCATTGAACTTAGGTGCTCCAGTTTCCGCCGTTTCCTTTGAGGCTGTTTTTTCTGTACTAATGCCCATTAGACTTGCTATATCCGGATCCAGTTCACCGGAAAAAGGGCCGCTATTTGAACTCATGATTTTCTATTGGAGGTGAAGGGAATCGAACCCACGACCTCGTGAATGCCATTCACGCGCTCTAGCCAACTGAGCTACACCCCCGCGTCCTTTTACATAAGAATAATAGTAGCAAGGCCTCTATATTGTCAATAGAACAGTTTACCTAAAGTTTCCTTAAAGTCCTTCTATATATTCTACCCCTTTTTTTAGTATTAACAATCCCAATTTATTAATACTCTCTCCGTTTATACGTTTCCTTGTCCACTGCGGGTGGTTTTCCGGTATTAAAAATGCTTCGGGATGAGGCATTAACCCGAATACCCGCCCCGTCCTATCGCATATTCCGGCAATATTATCCACCGAGCCGTTTGGATTATCGGGGTATTCTACATCTTCGCTGCTTAAGTCTCCCTGAGTGGTCCGGTTTCTATTTTTTCCCGTATTAGTCAGGTGTCTCGGCGTATATCTAACAGCAATAAGTTCTTCATTTTTAAGAGTTTCCAGAACCGATTCCGATTTTACCACAAACCTTCCCTCACCATGCCTCACGGGAAGCTCCATACCTGTTAGTCCCATTGTCCATACACAGCGGGAAGAGGAGTTAAACCTTACACTTACCCACCTGTCTTCGAATTTGCCGGATTCATTGCGGACAAGAGAAACCTCCTGATCCCAGCTGCCCGCGAGGTTCGGAAGTATTCCCATCTTTACAAGTACCTGGAATCCGTTGCAAATACCTATTATGAGCCTGCCTCTCTCTATGAAGTTTTGAAGCTGTGGCTTTAAATTAATTCTGCACAAATTTGCAAACACCTTGCCCGAACCAAGGTGGTCGCCGAAGGAAAAACCTCCGGGAAATGCCAGTATATCATAGCTATCTATAATATAAGGTTTCTCTATAATGTCGCTGATATGAACTCTTAAGGCTTGCGCCCCTGCGGTCTTAAATGCAGCTGCGAGCTCTAAGTCTGCGTTTATGCCGAAACCTTTAATAATACACACTTTAACCATTGCATCGCCTTACAGGACCATAGCACCGCTTAAAATGCACTCTTAAATGCCTCCTCTATTTCATCCACCGTTAAGGACATTAATTTCTTCTCCTTCCTGTATACCGAAACTGTTTCCCCGGCAGTTACTGTACCTATTTCTCTGTGAGGAAGATTCTTAAAAATACTTATAAAATCCGCCTTTTTCCCGCTGTCCAGCGTAACAAGAAATCTGGAGGGCGTCTCGCAGAACAGGAGCCTGCAGCTGTCCATTTTATCCGTATCCCTGCCGGGTATATCATCGATATAGACTGATACTCCCAGCCTCCCGCCGAGAGCCGACTCTGCGAGGGCCGCCCCGAGTCCGCCGTCCGATAAATCGTGACAGGAAGAAATTAGACCTCTGCTGATGGCTCTATATAGAGCATTGTAAAGTCTAAAAGCCGTATCCGTATCTACTTCGGGTGCCGTTTCCAAAGCCGTAATACCGGAGCTTCTGCTCTTAAGGTAGCTGTAAAGAGAACCACCCATCTCACCATTCGTGTTTCCTACTATAAAAACAGCATCTCCGCTTTTCTTAAAATCCGTTGTTACAGCATTGTGAATATCCGGGACAATTCCCACAAGTGAAACAAGCAGAGTCGGTTTTACCGCAAGTATTTTATCCCCGATAAGGGTGTTGTTTTTCATAGAATCTTTACCGGATATAAGGGGGAGGCCGTATGCGGTACAGGCATCCTTAAGTCCCATACAGGCCCTTACGAGCTGTGCAAGCTTATAGTCCCCGTCGGGGTTTTCTTCGGATACTACGGGATCCGGCCAGCAAAAATTATCCAGTGCAGACATCTGCGCAGGGTCTCCGCCCAGGGCAACATGAGCTCTTACAGCCTCATCTACTGCACACATCGCCATACTATAAGTGTCTATTTCACTTACCCTCGGGCATATCCCGTGTGTAACTGTTATGCCGCGGTCAGAGTCGTACCTCGGTTTAAATACAGCTCCGTCGGAAGGTGCGTCTTCGCCTGCGCCAGTAAAGGGTTTTACTATGGAAAGCCCCTGTACCTCGTGATCGTACTGGCGGATAAGGCTCTCCTTAGAAGCGGCGTTCGGGTCTGCCAGAAGCATTAGAATATCTCTCTTTAAGTTTTTATCTAACCCGACTGCCGTAGAGGTTCTATAATCCTTAGAAACAGGAGCTTTCCAGTTTGCCTCCAGATGAAGTTTCGGAAGCCCTCTGTGAAGGAATTCAAGACTTAAATTACCCACCACATTATCGCCGTAATAGATTGTTATATAGCCCGAATCTGTGAATTTCCCCACAACCGAAGCCTCCACGCCTCTTTTTGCGGCCAGTTTAAAAAAATCATCCGCACATTCAGGGTCCACAGAGAGGCTCATTCTCTCCTGGGATTCAGATACAAGTATCTCCCATGGCTTTAACCCCTTATACTTAAGAGGACATTTGTCCAGGTAAATTTCAACTCCCCCGCTGTTTTCGGCCATTTCTCCTAGAGAAGATGAAAGTCCCCCTGCACCGTTGTCTGTAATACCTTTATACAGCCCAAGATCGCGTGCCTCCAATAGAAAATCGAACATCTTTTTCTGCGTTATAGGATCGCCTATCTGTACAGCCGACGACGGAGACGCTTCATCAAGAGCAAGGGAAGAAAAGGTTGCACCGTGAATTCCGTCCTTTCCTACCCTACCGCCGACCATTACTGCAAGGTCGCCCGGGTCTATATGCTTAATCCATGCATCCTCTCCGTTAATCCTTGAAGGCAGAACACCTCCTGTACCGCAGAAAACCAGCGGTTTCCCTAGAAAACTTTCATCAAAGAGGAAAGCTCCCCCTGCCACCGGAATTCCGGACTGGTTCCCTCCATCAACAATACCTCTGTGAACTCCCTCCATAACTTTTCTCGGATGCAGCAGGCCGTCGGGGATATCCGTATGCGGTGTATCCGGGTACCCGAAACAGAGAACATTCGTATTAAAAATAGGCCTTGCCCCTTTCCCCGTACCCATAATATCTCTGTTTACACCGACAATTCCTGTAATTGCACCGCCGTATGGGTCCAATGCCGACGGAGAATTGTGAGTTTCCACTTTAAAGCAGAGGAGGGTTTCATTATCAAACCGGACTACTCCGGAATTGTCATCAAAAACAGACCGAAGGTGGTTTCTCTTTACAGATACCTCTTCGGTTGTTTCTGCTATAAAGGTTTTAAAGAGAGAATTAATAGTCTGCATATCAGCTCCGTCTCTGTATGTAATTACAGCATTAAATATTTTATGTTTGCAGTGCTCCGACCATGTCTGGGCGATCATCTCAAGCTCTACATCTGTAATGGAATCTGCAAGTCCTATTTCCGCACGATTCTCTTCTGTCTCATGGGATAAGAAGTAATTTTGTATTGCTTTCATCTCATCAAGGGAGAGGGCAAGAAGCCGCCTCTTTGAGAGTTCTATAAGCTCCTTCCCGTTCATTCTCTTAATATTAAATACTTCTACAGAAGGCCCTTTAACAGGCGGAATTGCTGCCGATTTTCTGCCTGTCAGTATTTCCCATTTCCGGACGGAGGGCCAGTTGGGAGCTTCGATAAGCACCGCTTCTTCTATGAGCTCATTGTGAAGGGCTGTTAGCAGTTTCTCTTTAACCATCGCAGTATTGTGTCTAATTTCCGGTATCTTAAAAAGGTACTGCTGCGAAGACCTTACAGATGCTTTTTCCGGAAGGGAACGCTTAAAATAGTTTTCCAGGGCTTCTTTTGCAGTTAGTGCAATCGTGTCTGTTACTCCGGGCTTATAACCTATTTCAACGAGTATATCCCAGCTGAAATCACCCTTTAATGCATAAAATTCATCCTGAAGAATATCCTGGACAACACTGTCCGAAAATATTTCTGCAGCGCTTTTTTTATTAAGGAAGGGGATATTTGTAAGGGTATAGACGTCTACTATCCTCATATCCTCTACCATTATCCCTTCATGCAGCTTAAGGGCGCCTATAAGCCTGTTGATTCTCCCGTCTCTATATTTATCTCTGTTGTATACTTCCAGCCTCATAAATGTTTAAGTAATGTTAGCAGAATAGAGCCTTGCCTGACAATAGTAAAAAAAGCAGTCCGGAACAGACCCGGGAAACATTAAGGCTATTAAATACAAATAACTTCCAGAGGTCTTGACAGAATGCAGAAATAATATATAGTTTCATAGACTATGGCATTTTCACATTGCTTCCTAAAGGGGAGCGTTGTAAAAAAACTAATCAGCAGAGAAAAGTATCAAGCTATTCACGAACTCATACAGAGGGCGCCTATCTTTACAAAAATCCACAATCTAAACGAGTTCGAAGAGGCAGTTTTTGAACGGGAAAAACTCCAGACAACCAGCATGGGCAGGGGTGTTGCCGTAGCCCACGGAAGAATTAAAAACTTAGGCAAGGTGATAACTGCTCTTGGAATTTCCAGAGAAGGAATAGACTTTGACGCAATAGATGGCAAACCTGTACACTTTCTCTTTATAATTGCAACGGATATAAATAACAGGGATGAATATTTAAAGGTGCTTGCATCTATAATACGCTCCATAAGGGACGAATCTATGAGACACGCAATACTCTCCTCCTGTGCACGAAACACCTCCCAGAATGAAATAGAAAAGGCAATGAGGGAATCTTTTTTTAATTCCCTTAACACTCTCTCCGCCAGCCGCAAAGCTACGGTAGCATAAAATATCAATGCCATGCTTATAATTCCTGCAATAGACATTTACAACAGAATGTGTGTCCGTCTTTCCACAGGTAATTTTTCTGAAATTACCGAGTATAGCAGCAATCCTATAGAGACAGCAAAGCAGTTTTACAATGCCGGAGCTAAATGGATTCATATTGTGGATTTGGATGCAGCGGAGGGAAAAGGGAGAAACAACCGGCGTATAATAGGCAGTATAAGGGAGGCTGTACCCTGCAGGATAGAAACAGGCGGAGGTATTAGAAGCGAAAACGATATAAAGGAAATCCTAAAAACAGGAATAGACAGGCTTATCTTAGGCACTGTTGCCGTTAAAAAGCCGGAGCTAATCGCAGAATGGGTTAAAAAATACGGGCAGATTTTTATCGCAGGGATAGATGCAAAGGACGGACTCGTCCGTGTCTCTGGATGGCAGGAAAAAACGGAAATTCAGGATGTACTTCTCGCACAGGAACTAAAATCCAGAGGCATACGAGGAATAATATATACAAATATAGCAAAAGACGGATTGCTTAAAGGCCCGGATATAGAAAGGACTCATCTTATAGCCCAAAAATCCGGCCTGCCCGTTGTTCTGTCCGGAGGCATTTCATCGGAAGATGATATTGCAGAGGTATATTCGAATGCTGAAGCAAAGGGTATTGCCGGCGTAATTACAGGGAAAGCGCTCTATGAAAAGAGGATTAATCTGAATAGAATGATAGACATGTATGAGCACGGCGATTCTTCGGAGGAGCAATGGTAATAGAGGAAAGAAAAGGCAGGCTGCCTCTTATTATAATGGATATTTCCGGATCTGTAATAGATCTTCTTTATACCAATAAAAAGGGGCTCAAAAAAACCATAGAAACCGACAGGTTATGGTGCATTTTCGAAGAGACAGGAAGGCTGTTGCCGTACACTCTGCCCGGCAGGGCTGGCGAGGAACCCAAACTTGTATCTATTAGTGAGAAGGGGCGGTGGATAGAGGCTGTAGTAAAAAGCTCCGGCTCCAGCGGCGCCAAGGCTGCAGCAAGCGCTAAAAGAACCACTAAAGAGAAAACTGTTCCAAAGGTATCAACAGGCCGTGCGGACGAAAGCGCCCTTGTGCTAAAAAGACTCATCGAAATAATACACCGGCGAAGAGAGGAGATGCCCGAAGGCTCCTACACAGCGTATCTGTTTAAAGAGGGCATCCCTAAAATTAAGAAAAAGCTCGGCGAGGAGGCTGTTGAGCTTTTAATATCCGGAGACAGGGACAATACCATCTATGAAACAGCGGATCTGCTGTACCATCTCTTAGTTTTTCTGGAAGCTGAATCTATTGGCCTTAATGAGGTTCTTAAAGAGCTTAAATCACGAATGGACAAAGAGTAAAGAACAGAAATTATACTAACCTACCTACGTTTTAGCAGGTCCACAATCCTATTGCATATTTCCATAGGCGAAACATTATCCGTATTAATCTTAACTCCAAGCGATTCGTAAACCGGAAGGCGCCTACTGTAGAGCTCCTTTACTTCCTCCAGCGGTTTATTAAGCAGGGGCCGAATTCTTTTTCCCCCTTTAAATGTTCTTCTAACCATTTCATCAAACGAAATATAGAGGAATATGGTAAAAGAGTACTCCTTAAAAAAACTACGGTTTTTCTCCTCGATGGGAGCTCCGCCGCCAGTGGAAATAACTATGTGTTCTTCACCCTTAAGACTCCAAAGAGCCTTCGATTCATACTCCCTGAACTTTTCCTCGCCCTCGGTTTTAAATATTTCCGGAATTGTTTTACCCACTGTTTCCTCTACAAGTCTATCAATATCTTTAAATTTAAAACCCAGCCTTTTAGAGAGAAGCCCCCCCACAGTAGTTTTACCGGAAGCCATAAAACCTATGAGCGATACTCTGCCCGAATGTTTCTTATTAACCATAGACATACAGTATAATCCTGAGATTCTCCTTATCTGCCATGATAATTAATCTTTATTTGGAAAGTTTACTATACCATAATTTTTCTTTGGTTAGCAACTAAATCCGAAACACATGTTTAATCTCTTAAAATTATGGGTAACAGATACATTATGAGTGCGTCTATTGCCACAATAAATAATATATATTAAAATTGCAGGAATTATTTTTACTGTAGAAAAAGTTTAAAAGGGGTTAATTATGACAAAAAAAGTTATAGGTATTTTATTTTTTCTTTTTCTCTCTCTGGTGTTAATTACAGGAGTTTCCGCACAGTCTGTTATTAAAGGAATGAGTGCAAACGGCTCTACAGGTCTTAATTCCACGCCTACTGCAAGGATAGGCTGGGAAAATACAAAACTCGGAGTGGATTTAGGTTATAAATTTACCGGAACATCGCATATTCCGGCAGTTAATGTTAGTTTCCTAAGAGCTGCGGAAGCAGGTTTTGCAGTGGATATACAGACAGGGGCTGCTACCACCGCCGATTTCCTGCTCACTGGGAAATATCAGTTTTACAGATCGGGAAATGCCGCATTGGCAGCCGGGGGAAATGTTCAGTTTGTTAACGGAGCTATTGCCGGGCAGATTTATATGGTATCTACAAATCAGAGTGATTTTTTCAGCTGGCCTGCCAATACCACGATGGTACTCGGAACAACATTTCCGAACTTTTTCACCGGGTTCCCGATAGATTTTTCCATGGGTTTTGAGCTAAGTCTGCTACCCTCTGTATTTATGGACATTGTCCACCTTTTGGTTGATTTTGCAAATTATTCATACAGTGTTGCACCTGCAGGGACAATTTCTGCAGCGAGGGGTATTTTAAATGCGGGTATAAGAATTAATCCTATTCAGAATGCAAATTTCAAGTTTAACATAGACTTAGCGGGTACAGACCTTCTGGATACAAGCAGGGGTTTCATGCTCGGTGTAACCTTTGGTTTTGCACCATTATAAACAACCTCTATATACCGAGCATAAGCTTTGCAGTGGAAAAATAAATTAAAAGCCCTGTAATATCAACTAAAGTCGTTAAAGCAGGGCTGGCTACCACTGCAGGGTCAAATTTAAGTTTGGCCGCAGCCAGAGGAAGCAAAGCTCCTATTAGGGTAGCTGTCACTACCTGAAGACCGAAGGCTATTGCTATGGCTATTGCTATTCTCCAGATAGAATAACCCATAGGAACTACGGCTCCGCTTTCTAAAAGCATTACTCTCCCGACTGCCAGTACTGCAAGAAGCAGAGCAAGGAGAGAGGCTACCTTCACCTCTTTTAAAAGAACGCGAAAAACATCCTGCGGCTTAATTTCATTAAGGGCAAGCGCTCTTACCACTAAAGTAGCGGATTGGCTTCCCGTATTTCCGCCGGTATCTGCAAGCATCGGCATAAAAGTAGCCAGAATAGAAAACTGTATTAAAAGTTCGGAAAAACCTTCCACAATGGCGCCGGATATAAGCCCGAGTGCGGCAAGTATAATCACCCACACCGCACGGTTTTTAAAATGATCCCATACAGAAGTTTTTAGATACATAGCCGCTTCATGAGTACCCGTTATGGCCATGAACTTCTCCATATCTTCTGTATTCTCCTGCATTAAAATATCCATTGCATCGTCGTGCGTAATAATTCCTACAAGAACATCATCCTTGTTAACAACAGGAAGTGCAATTAGTTCGTACTTCTGTATTTTCCTTGCAGCCTCTTCCTGATCTTCATCCACACGGGCAAAAATAAGCTCTCTTTCCATTATATTGGATACAATTTCGTTTCTATCTGCAATAATTAGGTCTTTTAAAGATACATACCCGATTAGTTTTCTATTACTATCCAGAACGTAACTGTAGTATATTGTCTCTTTGTCCGGAGCTGCTGTACGCAGGTACTCAATTGCCTCCGCCGCAG
>QNBI01000015.1 GCA_003641675.1 Spirochaetota bacterium
AGTTCTGTCACATGATTAATTTTTATGTTGAGTGTTTTAATATCTGCAACCGGTATATCCTGCCAGCCGGATTGTTCGTCTATCTTTATTTCCCTGTTGTCAAGAAAAACGGATGTAATAATAAATCCGGAGCCGTAAATCCAGTTTCGAATAACGCTTATAATCTCACCGATCGTTTTTTCGTTTTCCAGTTCAAAGTTGATTTTTTCTTCGTTTATTTTAATTTCCATTATTGTTTATTGTTGTTTCCTCCTAAATTTTCCAGCGCCTGTGAGTTTTTCTGAAGCGTTTCCAGGGCGCCTTCCATTTTCCCGTATTTATACTTTAAATCCGCTTCGTATGCTTTTAAATGGTCTTCGTAGTTACTTATTTCGGTTTTTTTTCGTGATATCTGGCTGTTCAGAGTGGAAAGGCGGGTGGCAATTAATCCGCCTGTTGTTACATATGGCTTTAATGTAGTGTCTAGTGCATAGGCGACACCGCTGTCCACTATAAGGTCCCCGTCTGTATCGTAGCCGAAAAGCTCTTTTATCCAGCCGGGGTGCGCTGCTATTGCGCTGTCCAGCTTGGACTCATCTATTTCGAGGTACCCCCGCAGCCTTGTCCTGTCCAGTGTTGCAGATGAACCTGGCTTCCTGGTATCTGTGGATATTCCCATCTGTGCAAGAAGGGAAAGCTGTCTTCCTCCCTCTGTTCGGTACGGATTCATCATTACCCTCTCGAGGCTATCCTTTAGCTGAAGCATTGTGAGACTGCCGGAAAAAATACCAAGTTTTTTTCTGTATTCATCTTTTTCCTTATCAGAAAGATACTGTGCATCGTCAATAATAGACTCATCACGCCTTGATACAACATCTATCTCTGTAATTACCTGATTGTAGTGTCCAACCAGAGAAACTATGGAATTCTTTATTGCATCTTTGTCTTTGTCTATCTTTAGTGTAACAGGTTTGTCGCTTTTTGCAAGCAGTGTAAGTTTTACCCCGGGAATAAGATCATCTATATTATTTGAGCTGCGCTCTACCTCTATTCCGTCCATAGTTAACCTGGCATCTCCTGCCTGGGATAGCGGGTGTGAAGGGACATACTTACCACGTGAGGTTTTATCCAGTATTTTAATATCCTTGATAATAATTCTTCGGTTGGTGTTTTTGTTTCTTATGTTAAAAGAATCTATTGTAGCTGCAAGATTTCCTATATCAATGGAGTAGGTTTTAAAATCTTCTGAATCGGTAATTTTTTCCAGCGGAAAAAGGGTCCCTTTTGAATCCATAAATAGGGCTTGCATATCATCCACCCTTATAGAAGGTGCCGGCGGCTTCCATTGGGGCAAAATAACTTTTGATTTTTCATTTCTGATACGGATTCCTTTAAAATTAATTTCTCCTGTATCCGGCAGAGCAGGCCCTGGCGGCGGTTTTATTTCCTCCTGTTTCTTCTCGGGTATTAATTCTGTCTTTAGTTTAAACTGCAGAGCCATGTTTTTATTAAGTTTAAAAGGAGGAGAAATTGGAATTTTAAGTTCATTTAAGGGATTGAGTGTGAGTACACCATCGGAAATAGAATATGTGTTTTCTTTTAAGGAAGTTTCCCATGGCTTAACGGTATATTTATTAAGAGGTATATCCCTCTCGGTTATGCCTGTCTGTTTAAGTATCCCGGCTTTAAGCCCGAAATCTATGGATTTATCTAAAAAAAATAGCCTGTTTTTAGCTCCTGTTTTCTGAGCTTCTATGGTAACAATTTCTGTATTTGGAGTGTCATTAATAACTTCTGCTCTAATGAGGCTGCGCCCTTTTCTGCTGATTATTTCTGCAAGATTTTTAAGTGAACCCCCCCTAAAGTTAAACTGTATTGTTTTTTCACCAACTTTAAAACCGTACTTCCCGGAAGGCACTTTAAAATCTTTTGAAAGAGATGCAGACATAAAACGGTCCGCTGTAGCTATATGTTCAATTGTTATCTTTTTTTCTTCTATCGGAGCTTTTCTTGTTGCGGCAGCTGTTAGAACTGTTTTATCGGAGGAATCTGCAATTTTTTCTTCGAAAGGATTTTGGAAGCCGTAAAGCTGTTTAGCATCGTCGCGGAGTGTGGAGAGCCTTCTGTTTAAGTCCTGCCATACAGTTTTTCTTTTTTTTAATGTATCACGGTCCCTCTCCATCCGTGTAAGCGGTATTTTCTCCGCATTAACGAGACCTTTTATTATCTTATCTGTGTTGTATTTATTTGTTACGCCGGGGATGGAAATATCTGACATGAGTAATTTTAAACCCCTCCCAAGCTAATTTTAGACTGCCCGTACAGTTATACCTTTTTGTCAACCAGTAATCCGATTGTTTCCTTTATCCGGGCGATCAAACGCTGGATTTCTTCCGGAGGTATCTCCCTTATAACTTTATCGGTATTTCTGTCAATCACCTTTATTACTATGCGGTTTATCTCTCTGTTAACGTATAGTTTAAGGCGCTTGTTAAAAATAGATGATGTTCTTTCGAGTTTGTCTATTGCGTCTCTGATTTCCGCACTTGTTGCGCTTGCCTTTATTTGGGTTGATATTTTTACATTAGTGGGTTTAATCTGGGTTTCCTGCCCCTTGTTTATATCCGGCGGGATTCCGGATTTAAGAATTCCCGGTATTTCCAAAGACATAATGCAACCTCCATGTTACATATTTATAAAAGGATAGGGGAGGGCGCGTCCTCCCCCTCCTCCTCACGCTTGGCAAAGAGATGACGTCCAGTTACCTCTTTACCTGGGAACGGAGTGATTTTCCATTCAAAAACTTAAGCAAATAGCTGAATTACAGACTGAGGTCTTGTGTTTGCCTGTGCAAGCATAGCTGTACCAGCCCGAACCAAAATTTGGTTCTTCACGTAGCTTACCATCTGAGATGCAATATCTGTATCGCGAATCTGTGATTCTGCAGCCTGCATATTTTCAGCAGCTACTGCAACACCCTTTGCAGCCATTTCGAAACGGTTCTGATAGGCACCTAAGTCAGCGCGCTGTTTGGAAACTACTCTCATAGCTGTATCAACTACTCCAATAGCTCTGTTTGCGGCTTCCGGTGTAGAAATAGAAACCATTCCCTGTGCTGCACCCTGTGCTCCCTGAAGTCCTAAAGCTTCTGCTGTCATTGTGCCGATATAGACTCTCTCACTCTGGTCCATATTAGCTCCGACCTGGAAGAACATTTTTCCTACCTCTGTTCCTCCTCTAGCCGGATTGGCAAATGCACCAGTTAGAATGTTCATTCCGTTAAACTGGGCATGTGATGCAATCCTATTAACCTCATCGACAAGCTGTGAAACCTCTACCTGAATCTGCATTCTGTCTTCGTCTGTATAGACACCGTTTGCAGACTGTACGGCAAGTTCTCTTATTCTGTGAAGAATATCGTGCGTTTCAGAAAGATAGCCTTCTGTTGTCTGTATAAAGGATACCGCATTTTCG
Source organism: Spirochaetota bacterium (assembly GCA_003641675.1). Taxonomy (GTDB): domain Bacteria; phylum Spirochaetota; class Spirochaetia; order SZUA-6; family SZUA-6; genus SZUA-6. Next base: position 3,454 of record QNBI01000015.1, read on the forward strand.
ATATTCTTTTCCGCCTGGTTTAAGCCCCGTATCTGCGATCGGAGTTTTTCCGATACTGCAAGACCAGATGCATCATCACCGGCTCTGTTGATTTTCTCACCGGACGAGAGTTTCTCTATATCCTTGTTAAGGTCTAGCTCTTTGAACTTTAGAATTCTGTTCGCATACAGAGCACTCATGTTATGGTTTATAATCATATCACCCTCCTTGATAGGTAATTAGGAAGGCAATCCATGCCTTCCCTTCTTTTGAGATGCCCCGGGGATTTTTTGAGTTCAGAAGTTACCGCGCATATCTTCTGCTCCGTTCCCTTTTCCCCTTAGGCAAAGAGACCTACCCCGATCTTTATCGGGGTATCTCTTTTGCCTGGCACCTCTCTGGAGGATGTATTTTTCAAAGAACACAACGGAGTATCTAGTTATATATTAATACCCTAGCCCAACAATTGCAAGACAGATTGGGGTTTTGTGTTCGCCTGTGCAAGCATGGCAGTGGATGCACGTACAAGAATCACATTCTTGGTGTATTTTACCATTTCTGTCGCCATGTCGACGTCCCTGATTCTCGATTCTGCTGCCTGAAGATTCTCTGCACCAACAGAGATACCTTTGGTTGCATATTCCAGACGGTTCTGGTATGCACCGAGATCAGCCCGCTGTTTGTTAATTTCTTTTAAGGCTGTATCCAGCACTCCAATAGCTCTATTGGCTTGATCAGGAGTGGAAAGGGACATTATCTGCTTGCTGCCCATATCTCTAACCCCAAGTGCCGCCGATGTCATAGTCCCGATATATACACGTTCACGCTGGTCCATATTTGCTCCGATCTGGAACCACATGGATGCGGTTACCACATTCTGACCTGTCTCACGTGCAAACCTGCCTGTGAGAAGGTTCATTCCGTTAAACTGTGCATGAGATGCAATTCTGTCTACCTCATCTATTAGCTGTGAGACTTCTACTTGAATCTGCATCCTGTCCTCATCGGTGTAGACACCGTTCGCAGACTGTACGGCGAGCTCTCTTAATCTCTGTAGAATATCCTGGCTCTCCTGGAGATACCCTTCTGTTGTCTGTATAAAGGATATTCCGTTTTCTGCATTTCGTTCCGCCTGCCGCAGGCCTCTTATCTGGGACCGCATTTTTTCCGATACGGCAAGGCCGGACGCATCATCACCGGCTTTGGTAATTCTTAGGCCGGAGGAGAGTTTCTCCATATTCTTTGTAACTTTGAGATCGTTAAAGTTGAGCTGCCGCTGCGCAAAGATTGCGCTCATGTTGTGATTAATAATCATTGTTCAGTTTCCTCCTTGAAACTAGTAGTGTTTTAGGCTTCCATGCCTATTTATTAAAAAGACAAGTTTTTAACAGACAAAATTCGAATATTCCCTATTTTCGAATAAGCCTGTCTAAATAATTTAAATCATCACCTCCTTCTTTTTTTGTCTTTCTCTTAAAGGTTCTTTTTAGAAAACCGATAATGAGAAAGAGGGCAGAATAGATATAGGCTTTAGGAATTAATGTATAACTACCCTTATTCCCTGTATCGGAAGCCTGTAATTAAAAGTTAAAGGTTTTTTAAATTTATTCTAAAAAATCTTGAAAAAAGTTAAATACTGCTGTGCTTTATCGGATTTTAAAGATACTAAGTATGAATTTTTTTAAGGTATTCTTTGGCAACAGAATCGTTTTTATCGATTTCCAGTACGGTTCGGAAGTATTTTTTTGCTTCATCCTCATTTCCCATTTTCAATGAGAGGATACCCATATTGGATATTACCTTTGTATTATCCGGTTCAAGTTTTAATGCATCGGAAAGTTTTTTAAAACTTTCATCAAAGTCACCTAATTCCATGAGGCATATTGCCAATTCATTCAGGGTGTCCGGAAGAGGGGTGTGGAGCTGCAGAGCCTTTTGAAAGGCATCTTTTCCCTCTTTATACATACCAAGCCGGCGGTATCCCCAGCCGAGCAGGAACCACGCGTTCCATACATCGCTATGCTTGTCGAGGAACTTTCTTATTTTCTTTATTCCTTCTTCTTCTTTACCCATTTTTATATAATCAAAGGCTTCCTTAAAGAGTTTATCCATTAACCCGGTTTCATTTATTTCTTTTATTATTTTCTGCGCTTCCTTTTTTTTCCTGTAATCATCACTGTATTCAAGAAAAGTTTTAAGGTACTCTCTGGCTTTTTCGAAACTATTCTGGCGAAGGTAAAAATGTGCAAGGTTGTAGTGAATTTGTGGATTTTCCGGATCGATATTTAATGCCCTTTTATATGTGCTAAAGGCAAGTTCCATATATTTATCGGAAAGCTCTATCTTTTCAAGTTTTTCATACTGATAAGCCCTGTCCTCATAGGTAAGTGCAAGGTTTAATTTGGGCAGGGAACTGTCAGGGAAAAGCCCCTCCAGTGCCATAAATATTTCTATTGCAATATCAAAATCCTTATTACGGGCCTTAAGAATTCCGGCCTCGGTAAGTTCGTTTTTTATGTCTGGTTTAACGGCAAGAATAAACTCTCTAAAGTAATCGGCATTTTCGTGCTCGGGTTTGTAGGCGAGAATTCTTAGCATAGCTGAAATTATGGCTTCCCATGTTATATTTTCGGTGCTTATTTTTTCCTGCCCCGGAGGGAACTCAATAGGCAGCATAATATCGGGGTCTATTGTAAACTCTCCTATTTTCTCGCGGATATCTTCCCCAATAGAGATATAACCTATATTTTCTAACGGATCTTTTCCCAGGTTGTTCATAGTTTACTAAATTTATTTTCTTATATGGATAAAGTCAAGAAATTTGTGGTATATCTCTTGTGTGTTTTAAATAATCATTTATTCGGATTTTATATTCCATGGGAACCTTATCCTCGTTAAAGTGTATGGCAACAGCTGCTATATCCTTTCTGCCCTCTACGGGTTCAAATCTGATAATTTCCCCTGCTATTTCCACCGGCTGTTTTATGTCCTCAAAAGCTATGCGCAGTACCGCTTTTTTATTAATAAGGAATTTGGCAATACCGAAGAGTAGCACTTTGGCGCCGGAGAAAGAAAGGTCGCGTATAATACATTTTCTGGGGATAGATTCCACATAAATAAACGCTTCTTTGCCTTTAAGAGAAAGTTTTCTTATGCTCTCAGGAGTAATAAGTATTCTTTTGTCTTTTCTTTTTTTTGCATTAATATTAGCCTCCAGGAGTTTTCCCAGCATTTCAATAAGATCGTCCGGTGGCCTCTGTGTAAAATTTAAGGTAATAAAGTATATATCGGGGTTCTTTTTGTTGTATTTGTTAAATCCGGCTGTTTTTGTACTTACAAAAAAAGAGATAGGATCTGCTTTGTCGGATATTTTAAATGAAAGTCTTAAGTTTACAAGATTGTGAGCTTTTTTTAGAGTTTCAAAGTGAATCGATTTTAAACTGGCAATAACTTTTGCAGACAACATGGAAGATGAGTATATAATACAGGGCCATTGCTGCCCCAGGCATTTTAAAAAGACCTGTTTGGTAAGCAAACCTGTTGCCTGGATAACGTGTTTATTAAATGTAACTTCAATATCTTTGTACTGTTCGTAGTATCGGATTATTTCCTGGCTTGTTATAATAGACATAATTAAATTTTAATGTAAATATAATGAAAGCATATAAACGTGTCAATCGACGCCGTTTAATTTACAGTGGTAAAACATGTAGAAAGGATTTAATTTATGTACTCCGTTTATGGGATAGGTAACCCTCTTATGGATGTAATTGGCTTCGAAAGTTATGAATTCAGAGACAGTCTTGGAAAACCGCCCGGCTCTATAAATTTAATAGACGAAGAAGAGTCAAAACTCCTTATGGCTAATGTTAATAAGGATAACAGAAAAATAAATATGGTAGCCGGCGGAAGCTGTGCAAATACAATAAGAGGGCTTGCCTGGCTGGAAAATATAAGGCTTAAAAGGGTAAAAAGGCCGCCGGGTTCTGACTTTGTTTACTCAGGGGCTGTCGGGAATGATGAACTCGGAAAGCAATATATTTCGCTCATGAATAAGTATGGTATACGTACTGAGATAGCAGAAAAGAATAGTATAACAGGAAGTTCCATAATTATTGTTACTCCGGATCATGAAAGGACTATGTTTACTCATCTCGGAGCCTGCAGGCAGTTCAGTGAGCATGATATTAGATTTGATATACTAGAGGAGAGTATATTTTTATACTTTCTGGGGTTCATGTGGGATACGGATTCCCAGAAGAATGCAATAAAAAAAGCTGTTGATTTTGCAAGACATACAGGGGTAAAGGTATGTTTCGATTTAGCAGGCCCTTTTGTTGTTAAGAGATACCGAGATGAATTTCTATCCTGGCTTCCGGGGAATATAGATATTCTTCTTGGCAACAGAGAGGAATTTAAGAGCTTAGCAGGTATAGAAACTGGTGATCGGGAAATTCTAAAAAAAGTAAAAGATCTGGCATCTGTGCTTGTTCTTAAAAGGGGGGAAGATGGGTGCATGATTGCGGAACAAGCTTCCGGCAATAAGGATAAACCTCTGAGATTTACAGATGTTTGTGGAGAAACGGTGGAGGCAAAGGATACAACAGGTGCGGGTGATGCGTTTTCTGCAGGTCTCCTCTATGGACTTCTTAAAGGTAAGGGAATAGTGTCTGCGGCTGAATTTGCCAATTACCTTGCTTCCCGAATTGTAACTGTGCCGGGATGTGATTACGAAGCACTGGAGAGTTCCTCTGTCTTGCTAAGGGCTTCACTGTGAGGAATTGAAATTGTAAAGGTTGTATACCCCTTTTGTGAATAGACACTAATTGTTCCGTTGTGTTCCTCAATGATTTTTTTGCATATTGTCAGGCCGAGGCCGGTTCCTTTCTGTTTTTTATACGAAAAGAAAGGGTCAAACAGCTTTCTTGCAACGGCCTCCGGTATTTCGGGCCCTGTATTTTGCTGTTTTATCATTACTGTATTATTATTCTTATATGCAGAGATTTTTATTTCGCGGTTCCCCTTATAGTCCGATAAAAATTCTATTGCATTGTTCATGAGATTGATAAATACTTTTTTTAGTTTTTGGGGATCGGCATTAAGCTGAAGTTCCGGTTTAATATCCATGAAAAGTGTTATATTTGCCTCTTTTAACGAAAAATTAAATATTTTAAGTATTTCCGGTATGTATTCTTTTAAGTCTATAGTTTTAAGGGATAAATGTTTTTTGCCCTTAGCGAAATCGAGAAGCTCCTCTACCGTATCGGCTAATCTGTTTAGCTCTTCCTGCAGTATCCCGGAATATTTCATTCTCTGGTCCGTGGAAAGGTCCCTGCCGAGTATTGAGGCAAAGCCCGTAATTGTGTGTATCGGCCCTTTTAAATCGTGAACTATCATGCTTGCCATCTGGCCCAGTATAAAAAAACGCTCCTTTTCCACATTTTTTTTGTTGGAATAAAATGAAAACAGGATAGATGCTGCAACGTACGATATTGCTCTTAAAAAGGGAAGGCCAAAATTAATTTTATTCTCTTCTATACGGAAAAGTAAGAATCCAAAATTCTGTTCCTGAAAATCCAGAGGTATATAAACGGTTTTCTTAAGGTTGCTGTCTGGAATAATACAGGGATCCGCAGTTTTGTATTTTTCTATAATTTTTTCTGTGGCTGAACTAAAATCGTAAAATGAAGTATTTTCGCATAGAAACAGATTTAGAACCGGCTCCCCTGCTGAATTTATTTTTCCGTAGCAGCCGGATTCTGCCCGCAGCTTGTCCTTAATCCGTTTAAAGATCATTTTTGTTATGTCGTCCCAATTTGTATAACCTTTAAGCTCAAGCTGTAGATCATTGAGAAAGTCAAGTTCAAGCACTTTCTGGTGAAGTTTTTTATTCTGAAGATCGAGTTCTTCCATTAGAGAAGTATTCTTCTGTTTAAGTGCGTAGAGTTCTACTGCGTTTTGAACTGTTCTAATGACATCTTCGTTATCCCACGGTTTGGGAATGTATCTGTAAACAGAGCCCTTATTTATTGCATCTATAACTACGTCAATATCAGAGTAGCCTGTCACAAGTATCCTTATTATCTGAGGAAACTGTATCATAACTCTGTTTAAGAGTTGAACACCATTTAAATCGGGCATTCTCTGGTCTGCAAGAATCACATGGATTTGTTTGTTTGCTATTATTTCCAGTGCTTCTATGGATGTATTAACGGTGATGATATTGTAGTACTTATCAAGAATTCTATGAAAAATAAATAGATTCTGTTCGTCATCGTCTACGTAGAGAATGTTATAGTTCTGCTTTTCTGCCATCCCTGTTCACTGTTCTTTAATTTTTTAGGATACATTTATAGGGTATTGTAAAGACGGGTTATTGTAAATACAAAGCTAGAAAAATTAGCCCCGCAGGTGCCGTTAGGAAAAGTTTTTCTTGAACCGTATGGTCCAAGTGGGTTTCCGCATTGGAACTTCCTGTACTGCAGAACTATGCTGTAGTGCATTTCACCCCAATATAAGGAATCCCGTACAAACAGTTTGACCCAAGAAAAATGTTTTCAATCGCGAACACCGCAGGGCTAATTGTCTTCTAAATTTTGATCAAGCTTTAATATTAAATGCTCTGTAATTTGTTGTATTTCCCCCTCACCGCCGGCTTCCTGAAGTTTTATATAGCTGTCGGCAATGTTAAGCGATGCAAGTATAAGCACTTTAAACGGATCTGCAGAAGGATAGCTGGTTTTGGCCTCTTCTATCCTTAATTTTAAATACTCAGCTACAGCTTCCAGATGTTCCGGATTTTCATCCGACTTAATAGTGAATCGACTGCCAAGTATTTCCAGTGTTAATTGGTGCATAGCCGCTAAAATATATCTAGTTCCGAACTGTTATTTTTTCCCTCGTGTGCTGTGTGTTCTTCTTCGAGCTTTTCAGCACTTTTAGAATCGTCCGAAATATCTGCAGAAGGTTCGCCTTCGGTAGTTGTGAGAACTTCGTCTTCTATTTTATCCAGGTTTGCAAGGGCTCTTAATATGCCTTCTTCAATTTCGCCCTGCTCCGTCTTAAAAGTATCTATAAGCCCCTCTAGTTCATCAATTTTTTTCTGGGCGGAATCGAGTCCTGCCCGTAATGTCCTGTTCTCTTCCCTTAGTGTTTTAATGAGCTCTATTGCTCTGTCTACCCTGTCTTCCAGGATTTTAATCTGATCTATACGGATCATTGTGCAAGTGCTTCCTGTGCTTTTTTAATAAGTTCCTTAAAAGCTGCGGGGTCCTCTATTGCCATGTTGGACAAGGCCTTACGGTTAATTTTTATATTTGCCTTTAACAAACCGTTTATAAAGCGTGAGTAAGTTATCCCGTTTTCCCTGCATGCGGCGGATATTCTTATTATCCATAATCTTCGGAAGTTTCTTTTTTTTGCTTTACGGTCTCTATAGGCATATACCAGCCCTTTTGCGACTGCTTCTTTTGCGGACTTAAAGAGTTTACTTCTTGCCCCTCTGTAGCCTTTTGCCTGTTTTAAGATTTTCTTTCTTCTGGCATGTCGTTTTGTACCATCAACTGCTCGTGGCATTTCTTTAGTCTCCTTCTGTTAATCGTATGGCATTAATTTATGTGCGCGTTTCTGTTCTGCAGGGCTTAAGATTGCAGGATGTCTTAAACGTCTCTTACGTTTTCTGCTCTTTTTTGTTAATATATGGCGAAGTCCCTGCTTTTTGTATTTTACCTTGCCAGTACCTGTCATCGAGTACCTCTTTTTGGCAGTTCTTCTTGTTTTAATCTTAGGCATTTTTCGTATCCTCTCTATTTCTTTGATTTTGGGTTTAAGAACATCGACATGAACCGCCCCTCCATGTGAGGCCTTTTTTCGACTGTGAAGTCATCACCCAGCAATTCAAGTACTCTGTTAAGTACCATCTCCCCTCTATCGGTATGCGCCAGCTCTCTTCCTCTGAAACGCACAGTAACTTTTACTTTATCGCCCTCTCCGAGGAATTTCTTAATATGATTTGTCTTAAAGATGAGGTCATGATCGTCTATCTTGGGCTGCATCCTTATTTCTTTAAGTTTTACAAGTTTCTGTTTTTTCTTTGACTCTTTGGTTCGTTTTTCCTGATCAAATTTATACTTCCCGTAGTCCAGGAGCTTACACACAGGCGGGTTCGCATTGGGTGAAACTTCAACCAGATCCAGCCCTGCCTCTTTTGCTATTTTTAATGCTTCGGATGTCGGAAGTATTCCCCTCTGTCCTCCTTTTTCGTCTATCAGTCTCACTTCTCTTACTCGGATCATCTGATTAACCCGTAAACTTTTATTGTCCAACCTACCTCCTTAAGTTTCTTTTTAATTTGGGATAATATATCATTCAATTTAAAAAGAGTCAAAGGGTAATATATGGTAATTAAAAAAGAGAGAGGAGTTCTTCCCATTTACTCTGGAGGTATTTTTTAAATACATATTCCTCATGATAATCCCTGGCAATTTCTTCTATTGCGCCGGTTAAGTCATAAAAAATCTGTTCCAGATTTTCAGCTACCTGTCTTCCCTCTGTAAGATTGGGCGGAATTGTATATTTAGGTGTAAAGACGGATTCTTTAAGCCGTGTTATAGGATCATTGGTCGAACTTTTCATTTCGGTCTGGCCGGACACTGCTCCTCTTTTAAGGAGACTGTTTATGTCTACTATGACCTTTTCGGCAGAGTAGGCAGGGATTGGTTCTTTTTTCCCTTTAACCTGAATGTTTCCTAATTTTGTACATTGGATATAGTTTTTAATTTCCTCATACGTGGACTGGGTAAGCAGTATATCCCCGGGGTTAGCGGATGTTTCCATCCTAGAAGCCACATTAACAACATCGCCGTATATATCATTGTCCTTCCTGATAACGAGTCCAGTATTTAATCCGATCCTTGCATGGAAACGCTCTTCATCCAGTTTAAATTCATTATATTCAGCTATTTTTTTCTGGATGGACAGAGAAGCTAAAACTGCGTTAAGGGGATGTTTAAATACGGCAAGCAGGCCGTCTCCCATTTTTTTAATAAGGGTTCCCTTAAAGTTTTTTATGACGGGAAGTGTAATGTCTTCAAAATTTTTAA
>QNBI01000016.1 GCA_003641675.1 Spirochaetota bacterium
AATATTTTATTGAAATATATAGCAGTATCCGGCTATTATACAAACATTATGATAAACGAACCACTTTTATTACGGCCGGTCTTAATGGAAAAAATCTGGGGCGGAAGAAGGCTTGCATCTGTTATAGGGAAAACGCTTCCCCCGGGTAAAATAGGCGAATCATGGGAGGCTTCTACTCATAGAAACGGTGTAAGTACAATAGCTTCCGGATCACTGAAAGATATAAGACTTGATAAAGCCATAGCAGGGAACCTTAAGGAAATGCTGGGAGAAAGAATTCTAAGCAGAGGATACGATACTCTTCCTGTTCTTGTAAAATTTATAGACGCATCGGATAAACTTTCCTTTCAGTTACACCCGAACGATGAGTATGCCAAAATCCACGAAAATGAACGCGGCAAGACAGAGATGTGGTATATACTATATACAGAACCCAATGCACAGCTTATATACGGGCTAAAGGAGGGAACAACAAGAGAGCTGCTGGGCAGCGCTATAAAAAAAGGAGAAGCAGAGAAGTACCTCCGCTATGTGGATATAAGTGCCGGAGATGTTCTGTTCGTCCCTGCCGGAACTGTTCATGCAATACTCGGCGGCGTAGTTCTTCTTGAAATCCAGCAGAGCTCGGATTCCACATACCGTCTATACGACTGGGGAAGACTCGGATTTGACGGCAAACCGAGGCCTCTGCATATAGAAAAAGCTCTCGCTGTTATCAACTATGACTACAATGGAGATGTAAAAAATTTTAAGGGTAAAAAAACAGAATACGGAGACACATCTACCCTCGCCGAATCCCCCTACTTTACAGTAAAAAGGTACAGAATAGAGAAAATATTTAAAATAAAAGAAAAATCCGAAGGCAGATTTAATATATTTATTATTACAAACGGCTCCGGTAAAATGCAGTGGGAAAGGGGAGCTTCCAATTCACCGGCATTAGTATCATCGGGAGGTAAATCGAGATATTTAACCTATAAAAAGGGCGATACCTTTTTTATTCCGCCCCAATGCTATAATTTAAGAGTAAGGCCGGACAGTAATTCAGAGTTTATCGACGTATTCCTTGATTGACCTGTTTACAATGCCGGCTATTTTCTCACCCAAAGAGAAGTCCAGTTTAGACTGATTAATTCTGTTTTCCTCGCCTTCATTACTGCCCTTTATGTTCCCCTTTACGATGAGTTTTGAGTATCTTGCATCGTATAGATAATAGGAAGCGGAGGTCTTTACATGAACTTTCCGTTCCTTCGACTTAACCTGCTTTGTATTCACCTTAACCGCTACAAAATAACGGGCGCCGCCCTCCAGAGAAATGTTTAGGGCACTTGAAAAATCCTGTTTTCCCCAGTTTACATTCAGGATATTCTTGTCTCCCATATCAAAAACAATATGATTACCGTCGAATAAGCCATAGTATATTCCCTCCTTTGTAGGAGGAGGGAAAGGACCGAATTCGCCGTTTGTACGTTCTTCAACGTAAAGACATAGGGTTTCTGAAAAAACGCTAACAGTCAGGACCAGAATACAAAGCGATAATACAACTTGTTTCAGCCTCATAGACTTATCTCCTCCTTTATGATATTTTTTTTCTTTGTAGTGAAACAGGTATTTTTCACGCTACTTCTAATTCTCATTTTCAATGTATCGGCAGCGTACTGCCAAAATACAAAGAACAATCGGGATATCAAAGCAAGCGTAGTGTTAATACTCGATTCATCTTTTAGTATGAGGCTTACCTACAACTCTTCCTACCCGGGTATTCACGGAGAAAGCAGGTTAAAAAAAGCTAAAACATTTTTATACAGCCTGCTTACTGCTGAAAAACAGAAGAATATAGAATGGGCACTTGTATCATTTGGCGAAGATATCGGGAAGGGCAGAGATATTATTCTTAAAGTTCCCTTTACCACCAGCTATAAACGCATACTTAACTCTGCAGAACATATAAATGCATGGGGACTATCCCCTCTTAACTCCGCCATTTCTTTCGGTATGAGCTACTGTAATACGGGAGCCGCAGGCAGAAAAAAGATAGTTATTGTTATTACCGACGGTATATCAACAGACACAAATGGACTGCTGCCTTCGGAAAATAGAATTTTGCAGGGCCTAAATCAGGGGCCCTTAGAACTATACTTTATAGGATTCCCTCTACCGGACAATGTAAAGCTTAAAAAAATGACGGAAAACGGGAATCTTAAACTAAATTCCAAAGAAGCGGATAACTACCACTTCTACTATATTTCACAACTTAAGACTGTTATGCAGAAAATATCACAAAGTATTGCTTCTTTAGAAAACAAACCGGCCGTTCCGGTAAAGAAAACCCCCACAGCAGCCCCGGCCTCAAGAAGGATAACTGTAAAGCATATTAATCCTTTTTTTATTGTGTTCCTGCTGCTGACAGCTTTGATTTTAATTTCTCTCCTCTACTTTGCATTTATTAGAAAACCAAAAGAGACAGAAAAAGTTCCTGTAGGAACGCGTCCTTTTATTAATCTAAAAATTATTTCATCCTCCGGACAAAAAGAGCTGAAAAGACTGCACAAAGTCCCTGCAAAGATTGCCCAGACAGGCAATGCCGATATTATTTTAAACGATGCCGGTTTTACCGGAAAACAGAAAGAGGCTTTTTTAAGAATAGAGTACTTTAACAATACACCGTTTATAAGGTCTAACTTTCCCCTTAATATAAACGGTGTATCAAGAAAGCAGAAAAAACTCAAAGAGGGAGACCATATTCTCTTTGGAAGATACAGAATCTACTTTCTCTGTATTGGAAGCGAAAATGTATATGAAATAAGGAAAAAGAAGCCCTATCCAATCTATACAATTCATGCTGCCGCATTTCTCCTTATGGTATTTCTTGTCCTTGTTCTCGGGGTAAAACCTGTTATTACAAAGACCCGGAAACTAGAACAGGTTCAGAAAATGCATGCCGGGTCCTCTGTTCCGAAAACCAAGGTTGAACCGCTTAAAAATAAAAGCAAGGTAATTCCTCCGGCTAAACTAATAAAGGAAAGTATACCCCTGGGAAAAATTGTATATACAAAACCCAGAATTTACAAACCTGGAGATAAAATAGCCTATTTTAAGGCTGATATTCTCTTTTTCCATGCTCACCCGGACGATGAGAGCCTTGATTTCGGCTGCCTTATGGCGCAGGCGGCAAGAGCCGGGAAAAAGGTTGTAACTGTTCTGTTTACAGACGGAGAGAGCGGCCTGGATCAATATCCGGCAAGAATAGTAAACGGCACATACCCGCCGCACGACTTAAAGGGTAAAGCTCTTGCCGGAGTCCGGGTAAAAGAAGCACAAAAGGCAATGTCAATTCTCGGTTCCCGCGTTTATATACGCCTTGGTTTAAAAAATCACCCTTACAGCTCTATAAAACAGGTTATGTCAAAAGAGGCTGTTTTTAAAGACTGGGGCGGCGAAACAGAACTTATTAAAAAGGTAACGGAAATTATAGAGGGTTATCATCCGGACATTATTGTAGCCCCGGACCTGCATACGGCAGCTTATGAGCATTTCGAACATGAAGCTGTGGGCTATATTATAAGAAAAGCAGTTTCAAAAATTAACAATATTGATAATAGTTTTATAAAAGGGTATATTGTATCAGTCGACCCGCTTCAGAGAGAAGCATATCCCGGAAGAATCCGCATAGACGCCATGGGAAGAGACCGTAAACTTGATATTCCCTACAGGCTCATTCAGAGGGAAGCGTTAAAACAGCACATCACCCAGAGAGATGCATCTGTAATAGGAGTTGAAATCCTTCCTAATTTCCGGTATGAATACTATGCAGTTGAAAAATGGGATGTCACCGGTTCGCTTGAAAGCTACATAAAGAGGTGATATTTTTTTAGGAGAAACAATGCACGGAGATGAAATAAAAGAAATTAAAAATTCCACAGAAAGCAGAGACTATACGGCAGAGGAAGACACAATCTCTCTTCTCGACCTATTCGCAGTTCTTGTAAAGAGAAGAAGGCTCATTGTACTGACAACTTTTTTTGCAGCACTTTTTATCCTGGGTTTTGCTTACCTTACTCTAAAACTCCCACCGGATTCCCGCTGGAACTACCTGCCCAATATATATAAACCAAAGGTTGAGGTGCTGGTTAAAGCGAGCTCTTCCTCCAGCGGGGCAATAAGCTCCATACTTTCATCGAGCGGCCTAAACTCTTTGGCAGGCCTCTTAGGCGCTTCTGCAGGCACTAACTCCAGCGCAGAACTTGCACAGGCTCTCCTGAAGGGCAATACCATAAAAGACCAGGTCGCAGAGGAATTTAATTTTAAGAAAAAGTACAATATCACTAAAAACCCGAAAACAACGGCAAGAAATATGATCCAGTCTGCCATGGATGCAGATTACGATGCAAAATCCAACATACTCTCAATAAGCTATAAGAACATAGACCCGGTATTTGCAACAAAGGTTGTAAACAGAATAGTTGAACTTCTCGATAACCGTTTTAAGGATTTAACTCTGGAAAAGGTAAGACAGAAAAAGACTTTCCTCGAGGAGAGACTCAAAACTGTGGGAGTGGACTTAAAAACAGCTCAGGATAAACTGGTAGCTTATCAAAAAAAATACGGGATAATAGACCTGTCGGTGCAGGCAGAGTCGCATATAAAGATGATTGCCGATCTTACAACTCAGGTTTACAATAAAGAGATAGAACTTCAAAACCTTAAAAGTTATCTAAAGGATACCAACCCGCAGATAGTCAGGCTAAAAAATGAAATAGATGCAACAAAACAGCTCATAAAGGAGCTTAAAAAGGGATTTCAAGAATTTTCCGGGGAGACAATTCCACAGGAAAAGCTGCCAGGCGTATCTGCGGAATATTTAAACTTAAAGAGAGACTTAAGCATACAGGAAACAATATACACTATGCTTAGACAGCAGTACGAAGCCTCTAAAATAGAGGAAACGGATACTTCGCAGACCTTTCAGATTATAGAAAAGGCAGAGGTGCCTGAGGTTAAAACCAGCCCGAGCAGATTTAAAATTTGTATTATTTTTACAATAACTGCTTTTTTCCTTGCTGTTTTTATTGCTTTTATTGCAGAATACTTTGAAAGGGTAAAAAGGGACCCGATTGAATCTGTAAAGTTAAACGAAATAAAAAATATGTTTAAGAGTAAAAAGGGTTAAATGTCCTACTTTGCAGTACAGGTAAAAACCGGCCGTGAGGAAATATTTCTGAAAAGCGCAAAAAAGGTTCTTGACTCCAAAGACGTTACTTTTTTATGGCCCAGGAAAAATTTAAGGATACGGCGCAGAGGCAAATGGCAGGATAAAGTAGCCTCCGTTTATCCCGGCTACATTTTCCTGGAAACACAGAAAATCGATAACGATCTGTACTGGGCTTTACGTAAAACCCAGGGCTTTTACCGTTTTTTAAGGGACAATCAGAATATAGAGCCCCTTTCCAAAAACGATGAGGAGATTTTAAAGCACTTTATCTCATGCGGTGAAATAATAGAAAAATCCAGAGTTGCATTTGATGAAAATGACAGAATCCATATAATATCCGGCCCGTTAAAAGGGCTAGAAGGGTTAATTGTAAAAGTAAACAGGAGAAAGGGGCGAGTAAAAATCCGACTTAATCTTTACAACAATACATTATATGCAGATCTGGGAATCGAAACAGTTGCATCATCCAGAGATGAAAATACTTACAATTCAAGTTTAAATTCCGAAAATCAAAAATGACGGCACAGAACATGATTAAAAGAAGCAAAAATAGAATTTATATAGTGGGTGCAGGTTTTACCGGTACAACTCTGGCGAAGGAAATTCATTCAAAAAAGATATTCGGAAGAGTCGTTGCATTTTTAGATGATAACAGAAAAAAAATAGGAAATAAAATTAACGGCATTCCTGTTTTAGGTCCTTTGGATGCAGTTATAGAAATACTAAAAACAAACCCGGCAGACGAAGCAATTATAGCAATTCCGAGTGCAACAAAGGAACAGCTTAAAAGAATTTATAGCATACTTAAAAGGGCAGAATTTTCAAAGATAAGAATTGTGCCGCGGGTTTCCCAGATCCTTGAAGACGAAGCCCATCTAATACAGGCGCGTGAGATAAATCCCGAGGACCTGCTTGCAAGGATGCCCGTAAAGGTTAATCTTAAGGAGAGCCTCTCATACCTAAGAGGCAAAAGAGTACTGGTTACGGGTGCTGGCGGCAGCATAGGAAGCGAACTTTCGCGCCAGCTCCTATCCGGAGGCGCAGAGAGGCTTTACCTGTTCGGGCACGGAGAAAACAGTATTTATGAAATAGAGAGAGAGCTTAAACTGCTTCAGGAAGAGGGGATAGGAGAAAAAGCAACAATTGTACCTATTATTGGAGAACTTCAGGACCGTGATTATGTAATGTTTCTGATAAAGAGACTTAAAGCCAATGTGGTTTTTCATACAGCGGCGCACAAGCATGTACCTCTTTTAGAGGCGAATCCGGTGGAAGCTGTAAAAAATAATGTCTTCGGTACACGGAATATAGTGGATGCTTCACGGGAAGCCGGTATTGAACGGTTCGTCTTTATCTCAACGGATAAAGCGGTAGAACCGAGTAATGTATACGGGGCATCTAAACTCATAGCTGAAGAGATTGTCCTGAACGAAGGGAAAAACGGTAAGAATTTTTTAGTCGTACGGTTCGGGAACGTTCTCGGTTCGCGGGGCAGTATTCTTCCTCTGTTCCAGAAACAAATCGCAAAGGGCGGGCCTGTCACCATTACACACGAAGCTGTTAAGCGATTCTTTATGACAATCCCGGAAGCAGCATCTCTTGTTCTAAAGGCGGGAGGCGTAGGGAGTGGCGGTACGCTCTATCTTCTTGATATGGGAGATCCTGTTTCTATTAAAGAACTTGCAGAGCAGATGATCCGGTTCTACGGCTATGAGCCGGAAAAGGAGATTAAACTTAAAATTACAGGCCTAAGGCCCGGTGAAAAACTCAGCGAAAAATTATGGACCAAAGAGGAAACACCTTACCCCACCGAATCCAATAAAATCCTTGAACTGCACCGCGAAAAACTGCTTATAAACGGAAACCTAAAACCGCTTATCGAAAAACTTTCTCCCGTATGCTTCTTCGATGAAAACAAACCGGATGTCTTTAGAAACAGAAAGTATTTAAAAAAAATTCTCAAAGAAGCTATCCCGGGAATACAGATTCACAGTAATGAACCGGAATACTGACAGAGAGAACTTTATCCCCTTTGCAAGGCCGTCCATAGGTGAAGAGGAAGAGGAAGCCGTAATAAAGGTACTTCGCTCCGGATGGCTTACAACAGGGAAAATTGCCGAGAAATTCGAAACAGAGTTTGCAGGTTTCGTAGGAAGTAAGTATGCGGCTGCACTTAATTCGGCAACAGCCGGATTACATTTAGCCTTAGAAGCAGCAGGCATAAAAAGAGGCGACAGAGTAATTACAACTCCCTTTACTTTTGCGTCCACTGCAGAGGTAATAAGGTATCTGGGTGCAGACCCGGTTTTTGCAGATATCGAAGAAGAGACGGGAAATATCAGTCCGGATTTAATGTTTAAAACCCTCTCTGAGTATAATGAGAGAGAAAAAGCCAAAATTAAGGCGGTTATTCCTGTTCACTTTGCCGGTCTTCCATGTTCTATGGAAGAAATTGAGGATGCTGCAGATAAATTTGAGCTGCAAATTATAGAGGATTCGGCACATGCCTTTCCTGTAAAGCTTGCAGAAGGCAGGTATAAGGGCAGATATGCAGGTACAGTGGGGGATATGGGGGTTTATTCGTTCTATGCAACCAAAACCATCACCACCGGCGAAGGAGGAATGCTTGTAACCGACAGTAAAACCTGCTATGAAAGAGTCAAGGTTATGCGGCTTCACGGAATAGACCGCGATGTTTTTGACCGTTACAACTCTATAGAGGGAAGCTGGAAGTACGATATCACAGCCCCGGGATTTAAGTACAATATGACAGACCTGGCGGCCGCATTGGGCCTTGTGCAGCTTAAAAATGCGGTTAACTTTCTTGAAAAACGCAGAGCAATAGCCAGATACTATATAGAGACATTTTCACAATACGACTTTCTTAAAATACCCGACTACAGCCCTGAACATGCATGGCATCTCTTTGTAATTCGAATTGCTCCTGAAAAACTAACAATCGGCAGGGATGGATTTATAGAACTCCTTAAGGAAGAGGGGATAGGAACATCTGTCCATTTTATACCTCTACATATAATGACTTACTATAAAAAGAGATACGGGTTTAAGGAAAACGATTTTCCTGAAAGCTTTAAGAGATACAGAAATTCTATAAGTATCCCGATTTACCCCGGTTTATCCGATGACAGCCTGCAGCTCATTTCGGAGACCGTAGTAAAAATAGGGAAAAAATACTACAAAAAGGCCACTTAATAGTTAAAAATAACGAGCGAAAACAGGCTTGGCAGGGATGAGACTATTGGTTCCTATTGACCTGTTTAAAATCCTGATATATTATCCGTTTATACATATTTAATGAATGAAGGTTCATTCATTAAATATTAAAAAGGCAACCAGAGCTTAAATATTCATAATTGACCAATACACTTAAAGGGGGATATTTTGGCAAGGCCGAAGGACGATAAAAAACGTGAAAAAATAATAAACGCAGCATTCGAGGTTTTTGGAAAGAACGGCTTTGATAGTTCTACAATCCAGAGTATTGCCGAACTATCCGGTGTCGCTTCCGGTTCTATATACAATTACTTTTTAAACAAAGAAGACCTCTTTACTGCAACAGTCGATGAAGGATGGAAGAATTTTCTCTCCCAGATAAGATTAATCAACAGTTCCAAAGAACGGATAACTGTGAAATTCGAAAACTTTCTCAACCTGGCCTTCGAAATACTCCAGAAGTCACTTCCCCTTTTACGGGGAATGCTCTTCAAGGCTAACCAGCATAAGCTTCTAAATAAGAATTTCAATACTCTGTTTTCACTTATAGAAGAGCTTTTAACAGAAGGAAAGTCCAACGGTTTGCTGGATATATCCAATGACAAAGAGCACGTTTCTAATCTTATTAAGATAACCGTTTTGGGAATCCTCTTTTCTGCCGCACTTTCACCGCCGGAGAAACTAAATGAAGAAATAGAATCGCTTAAAAATTCTGTAAAGAAGATGTTCCTGGAAAAATTAAAAATAGGCTATTAATAATCAGGGCCGTCGATATGTAAATTTTGCCGGAGAAAAAGGGTACACAGATACATATGAAAAGAAAAGGGAAAACTTTAACTATTGTAATTGCTATAACCGCAGCTGTAATTTCTCTAAGCGTATTTGCAAGATTAAAAAACAGAAGTGCCAAAGATACTGCAGTACAGACAGAGATACCTGTAGAAATAGAGAAACCTCAATACAGAGTAATGGAGAAAATTCTTTCCTTCACAGGAAACCTTGTATCCGGAAATACGGTAACAGTACTTTCGAAGATACCGGGGAAAATAGAAAAGATATATGTAACTGAAGGAGCTAAAATTTACAAAGGAGAACTCCTTGCAAAAATAGAGGACGATTCTGTAATCCTGCAGATGAAACAGGCCTACTCCGCATGGAAAGCTTCCGAAGCTCAGTACAACAAAATAAGAAAAGGGGCAAGAAAAGAGGAAATAGAAAACACTCGGGCCCTTGTTAAACAGGCAAAACAGGACCTTGTAGATGCGGAGGAGAATCTAAACAGGCTTAAGAGACTCTATAAAAACGGAGCCATACCTAAATCACAGTACGAAGAAAGCGAAAGCAGGTACAGAAATGCAAAAACCTCATATCAGAACGCACAGAGAAGCCTGTCACTAATGGAGAAGGGTGCTTCACCCGAAGAGCTGGAAATGGCCCGGGCCAATATGGACGCTATGAAAGCTCAGTACGAACTTGCCTGCCTGCAGGTTGACTATACAAGAATAACAGCTCCTATCTCCGGAAAAGTCGCTAAAATATTTGCCGATAAGGGCAACATGGTAGCTCAAACAACACCTATTCTTACAATAATAAGTGAGAGCCTCATAGAGGCGCAAATACTTATACCAGAAAAATACTACGGTGAAATTAAAGAAAAGAAAGATTCCATAATAGTCAACATTTACCCAAGTGCATACACCAGCTCCAAACCCTATACGGGTAAAATATCTGCAGTCGATTCGGTAATAGATCCTGCAAGCAGAACCTTCACTGTCAGTGTGGATATTGAAAACAGAGACGGCAGCCTCCTCCCCGGAATGTTTATAGAGGCCGATCTTGTAATAGAACATTACGACAATGCATTAACCGTTCCGATTGGAGCAGTTGTAAACAGTAACGGCAGAGAAGGGGTTTTTATTGTGAAGGAAAGCGCTGTATCTCCTAAAAACGGCGAAGGAAAAGATAAAATAAACAGAAAAGTACAGGTTAAGGCGGAAGATGCTCAAAAAGACAAGCTAAAAGGCTTAAAACTCTCAACTGCTCAATTTATCGCTGTTAAAACGGGGATAAGAGAAAGCGGGAGGGTGCAAATTCTAAAGGGCATTTCAGCTTCTGATCTGGTTATTATAGATGGCAATTCATTTTTAGAAAACGGACAGGAGGTGAGAATTATCTCCGGAAAATGAAGCTAACAGAATATTCGGTTAACCATAAAGTAACAACAATAATGATATTCGTAGCACTTACGACCTTCGGGGTTATTTCTCTCTCACGGCTCGGCCTTGAACTTTTTCCCGATATAACCTACCCCACGGTTGCAGTTGTGACAATCGATACGGGTGTAAGCCCCTATGAAGTAGAAACAAATATATCTAAACCGATAGAAGATGCTGTTTCTTCCATTAACGGGGTAGAGAATGTTTCTTCTACTTCCAGCGAAGGCATCTCTTTTGTAACGGTTAATTTTATATGGGGCACTAACATGGATACAATAGTGCCGGAAATAAGAGAAAAACTTACCGATATAGAGGCGGACCTTCCGGACGATGCAGAGCGCCCCATGATTTTTCGGTATAATCCCGAAGTCCTTCCCTCCATTACATTTGTTGTGGAATCCGATATAGAAGGGCTGGACTTAAGGCGTCTTGCCGAAAAAAGAATAGTTCCCGAAATAGAAAAAGTTAAAGGGGTAGCCGCTGCAAACATTTACGGAGGGAAAAAACAGGCGGTCACATGCAAACTTAATGTAGAGGATCTTTCAAAACTCAATATTTCCATAACTCAGGTTTTAAAAGCCTTCCAGGGAGAAAACATAAATATACCGGCTGGCTCAATTAATATTAACAACAAATACCTGGTGATAAGAACCATCGGAAAATTTTCACAGTTAAAAGACATAGGTAATGTCCTTATAGGTTACCGCGGGAAAACCCCGGTTCTGCTTAAAGATATCTCTTCTATTGAACTCGGAGACCTGCCTCAGGAAGAGTTTGTCCTTTCTGGTGCAAGGAATACAATAGAAATTCAGGTAAGGAAACAGCCCGGACACAACACTGTGGACGTTATTGAACAGGTAAAAAATACGGTAAACAGTATTAAAAAAAGCCTCCCTCCTTCTGTTAAAATTCGAATACAGTCCGACCAGTCAAAATCCATTATCATGTCTATAGGAGGCGTGGCAAGTGCTGCATGGCAGGGAGGGCTTCTTGCAATTCTGGTACTGCTGTTTTTTTTAAGAAATGTAAGCTCCACTCTCATAATCTCCGTAGCTATTCCTGTTTCCATTGTAACAACCTTTTCGCTTATGGACTTCGGTCACATCACCATGAACATTATGTCCCTTGCAGGCATTACTCTGGGGATAGGCATGCTTGTTGACAACTCAATAGTTGTGCTTGAATCTATCTATAGAAAACAGCTCTCCAACCTTCCTCCTAAAGAAGCTGCAGTACAGGGAACAGAAGAGGTTTCCCGTGCAATAACAGCTTCCACCCTTACTACAGTTGCCGTTTTTCTTCCCCTTGTATTTGTAAAAGGCATAACAGGACTCATATTCAAGGATTTAGCATTTACCATATCCTTTGCCCTATCCGTCTCTCTCGCAATGGCCATTACCTTAATGCCGGTACTATGCTCAAATTTCCTAAAGGTTCCTAAATTAACTATTAACAAGAAGCCGTTAAATGATAGCAGTTCCGGCTATAGGGAATTAAGCCTTGCAGATGTGGACATACATACCGGAAACAGAGCCGTAGATGCCGTAAGTAAAAGAATAAGAATATGGCTTGTAAATTTAGATGCATTTTATGAA
>QNBI01000017.1 GCA_003641675.1 Spirochaetota bacterium
AAATGGGAGCTTATTCAAGAAAAGATTCAAAGAAGAGAATAAGAGAGGATATTGAATGGGTTTATTCAATTCTTCCTAGACTTAAAGAGAGAAAGAATCAGCTCACAGGAACTCTTTCCGGTGGTGAAGCCCAGATGTGTGCAATAGGACGAGGCCTAATGGGTGCACCTAGACTGCTTCTAATAGATGAATTATCTTTAGGGCTCGCGCCGGTAATTGTCGACGATCTTATAAAGCTTTTAAAAAATCTAAATGAACAAAAAAAAATGACAATCCTGCTTGTAGATCAGGATGTACAGACAGCACTGGAAATTGCCCAGAAAGGGTACGTTGTAGTTAACGGTAGAGTAGAAATGTCGGATGATGCAAAGCTTCTGTTAAAGAATCCTGATATTCAGAAGGCGTATCTTGGTATATAATTGTAATCAACACAGCGGCATTAAACCGCTTATGCTTGATAAATAAAAACTTTTAGGAGGATTTTATGAAACGGAAAATGTTGGGAACTTTGGTTTTCCTGCTTGTTCTTGTATTGAGTATTCAAGGAGTGCTTTTTGCAGGCGGCCAGAAGGAAACGGTAAAAAAAGAGATAAAAATCGGAGCATCGGTATCTCTTTCGGGAAGCCTGGCGCGGTTCGGCAATATGGTTAAAAACGGCTACGAACTCTGGGCAGATACAGTAAATTCTAACGGCGGTATTAAAGTCGGGAATAAAAAACTTCCTGTTAAGATCATATATTATGATGATCAGTCGGATAACCAGACATCCGCCAAGCTTACAGAGAAACTTATTACTCAAGACAAAGTAGATTTTCTCTTAGGCCCCTTCGGCAGCGGACCTACATTTGCGACAACTGCCATTGCGGAGAAATACAACAAAATTACAATTGCAACACTTGCCAATGCAACCAAAATTTATACCAGGGGTTTCAAGAATGTTTTTGCCGTTCTTTCTCCCGGTTCATGGATCTTCTACAGTTTTATAGATATGCTCGCCAGTGTTCCTGAAAAACCGGAAAAAATTGCCATAATAACACCCAACGACCTATTTCCGGTAACTGTTGCAAAAGGTGCAAAAGAATATGCGGAAAAGAAAGGGTTTAAGGTTGTTTATTATGAAGAGTACAGTAAAGGCGTTCAGGACCTTTCCTCTACAATCTTAAAGATAAAGAACTCCGGCGCAGAGGTTCTTATGGGTTCAGGGTACTTAGGGGAGGCTATTCTTACCGTAAGACAGTTAAAAGAACAGAGAGTTAAACTTAAAGCAATTGCGTTTACTACAGGTCCTGAGCTGTTGGACTTTCAGAAGAATTTAGGTGAAGATGCAAATCATATTTTCGGAGTTTCATGGTGGATGCCTCAGATGAAATACAGTGATTCTGTGTTCGGTTCAGCTTCGGATTATGCTGCTAAATATAAAGCAAAGTTCGGTGAAGGCTTAACATACCAGGCAGCTGCAGCAAGCCAGGGAGGACTTCTGCTGCAGATAGCAATAGAAAAGGCGGGAAGCCTTGATACGGACACTGTAAGGAAAGCCCTTAAATCCTACAAGGGAACAACCTTTTGGGGTCCTACTGAATTTAACGAAAAAGGGCAGAATATTGCAGGAGGTACTGTAACTTTTCAGCTTCAAAACGGAAAGAAGGTCACTGTATGGCCGAAGAAGGCTGCTACCGGAACTGTAATTTATCCCATGCATTAATTCTTTTTGCACCTATATAAGTTTAAACTATTTTAGAGGGAAAGTTATTTAAGCTTTCCCTCTGTATTTAAATAAGGTCAAATATCTATAGTTAGATAAATGAAACCAAAAATCAGCCCTATAAAACCTTTTTATTCGGAAGGCCGGATAATAGAACAAAAAAATGAATATGCAGGCTATCTGGACCTGCTAATCGAAGATAAAGTAATTAGCAGGTATGGAAAACCCGGCCAATTTGTAATGGTAAAAGGGTGGCACAGTAATGATCCCATTCTGGCAAGGCCTTTTGATATTGTGCAGACCGATTCCGCCAACAATCTTTTTAGGCTGGTTATTAAAATTACAGGCAGAGGAACAGAGCTCCTAAATTCACTAAAAACCGGTGATATGCTTAAAATTACAGGCCCTCTGGGAAATCCTGTTAAAATTAAAGTGAATGAAAATATTGCTCTTTTAGTGCGTGGTGTAGGAGCTGCATCTGTTGTTTATTTAGCAGAATCGGCTAAAAAAGCAGGAGTTAATGTTTATACCTTTTTATCCGCTTCCACAAAGAGCAGGCTCGTTTGCCGGGATTACCTTAGGGAAGCATCAACAGATTTAAATATTGCAACGGATGATGGTTCCGAAGGATTTCACGGCGATGCGCGGGACCTTTTAGAACAGCATATAAAAAAATTAAAACCGGACTCAAAACCAGGTAGGATTTATACATGCGGTTCTAAGAGATTTGCACGTTTTGTAAGTGACCTGGAAAGAAAAGGTTTAACAAAGGGTTATGTTTTCTTAGAAAGTTATATGGCATGCGGCATTGGTGACTGTCATGGGTGTGCCGTAAAGAAAAAAAATAATACCGGTTATTTTCTTGTATGTAAAGACGGCCCTGTTTTCCCGGTTAATTCTGTGGAGCTTGATTAATGGTTAACTTAAATGTTGATATCGCCGGTGTAACCTTAAAAAATCCGGTTATGCCCGCATCCGGAACCTATGAATATACCGGGATGCATAACAGCATTTTTCCCCCGGACAAACTTGGTGCGGTTGTAACTAAAACAATATTTATAGAACCGCGAGAAGGCAACAAACCACCGAGAATCTGCGAAACTCCCTGCGGCATGCTCAATTCAATTGGAATTCCCACAGAAGGAGTGGACAGCTTTATTAAAAATAACCTGCCTTTACTTGCTGGTTACGGTGTCCCTGTTATTGTTAGTATTGCAGGAGATACAATAGAAGATTTCTGTGAAATTGCAAACATTATAGAGGGTACAGGAAAAGCGGATTTATTAGAGCTTAACCTGTCATGTCCTAACCTAAATCACGGAATAGAATGGGCGCGTAATAAAAAACAGCTCTATAGAATAATAAAAAAGATAAAAGAGAGTACCCATATTCCTATAATTGCAAAACTGTCGCCATCTGTAGATGATATAAGCGAGATGGCTTTAATTGCGGAAAGTGCAGGAGCTAATGCCGTAGCCTTAATAAATACATATAAAGGTATGAAAATAGACATTGGCAAAAGGCGGCCCTTTTTAGGAAATACAGCAGGCGGTTTATCCGGACCTGCAGTACATCCCTTAGCTGTTTATGCGATTTTTTCTACTTTTAAAAAAATATCCATACCTATTGTCGGAATAGGAGGTATAGCTTCCTGGAAAGATGCCATTGAGATGATACTGGCAGGCTCTGCTGCAGTCGGTGTAGGCATGTACAACTTTGTAAATCCTGCCGTTATGGGTGAAGTTATAGAGGGAATAGAACATTATCTGGCCGAAAACAACTTTGATTGTCCGGCAGATTTAATCGGCCTTGCTCATTTTTAAAAATTAAGCTGTAAAGGAGAGATTATGAAAACATACGAAACCATTATTAAAGACGGAAAGGTAGTTTACCCGGAAAAAACTATTAAAGCGAATATTGGAATTTTAAATGGGAAAATTGATTATATAGGCTCAGATGAAAAAATTCATGCTGATAATATAGTAGATGCTTGCGGCAGATATGTTCTGCCGGGAGCTATTGATCCGCATACGCACCCTGTTTATCTTGACAATATTGAAGGATTATCGAAAACTGCAGCCTTCGGCGGGGTTACAACGGTTATACATTATGCATATGCAAAACCGGGCAAAAGTCTTGTTTCTACAGTAAAAGACTATATTCAGGAGGGAGAGGCTACTTCCTATATTGATTTTGCTCTGCACGGAGGATTGTTTGATACCAAAAAACAGGCCGATGAAATACCTGAATCTGTAAAACTTGGAGTTACCTCTTTTAAGATGTTTATGGCATATGCAAAATTGGGCTGGATGACAGACGACTATGCTCTTGCCAAAGCGATGGATATTATCGGCCGTACGGGAGGTATGGCTTCTCTGCATGCGGAAAACGGACTTGTAATTGACTATATTCAGGATAAACTGCTTAAAGAAAAGGCAAATTTTAAAGAAAGATTTTTAGAAACGAGTCCTGATACTGCCGAAGCAGAGGCAATATTCCGGGCTGTCCAGATAGGAAAGCTTATGAAATGTCCTGTTTATATACCTCATATCTCATCAAAAGCCGGAATAAAAACAATGAAGTATTTAAAAGATGAAGGGTATAAAGTATATGCAGAAACATGCCCGCATTATCTTTCCTTAACATGGGATGAACTAAAGGGCAAAGGCCCTCTTGGAAAAGTAGGCCCTTCCATTAAAACCGAAGAAGACCTTATCTCTCTGTGGGATGCAGTAGAGACAGGTTATATCGATACAATAGGGAGCGACCATGCTCCTAAAGACAAAAAAGTAGAGGATGATTTTTTTACTGCCCCCTACGGAACTCCGGAAATAGAGACAATGCTTCCGATTCTATGGGAATTCGGCATTAACAGAGGAAAAATAACAGTAAACAAACTGGCTGCAATCTTATCTGAGAATACGGCAAGAATAATGGGTTTATTCCCAAAGAAGGGAAGACTGGATACCGGTTCCGATGCTGATATAGTTATTATAGACCCTGACGAAGAATGGATTGTATCTAAGGGAAACCAGCATTCCAATGCATCCTATACACTCTTTGAAGGCAAAACAATACTTGGCAGGGTAAAGCATGTTTTTTCCCGCGGCCGATTGGTAGTTAACGGCAACAGCTTCTTAGGCGAGAGCGGATGGGGCGAATTTTTAAAAACAAATGCAGGTCAGTGAGAATCTCACATATGTATTCCCGCTATGTATCGCTATTATGCAGCGACCAGTAAATTCTTTCCGGTGTTGCGGGT
Source organism: Spirochaetota bacterium (assembly GCA_003641675.1). Lineage (GTDB taxonomy): Bacteria > Spirochaetota > Spirochaetia > SZUA-6 > SZUA-6 > SZUA-6. The sequence goes on from QNBI01000017.1 coordinate 4,965, forward strand.
ATATGCTTAATTCTAACGCCTACAGCATCGTAGATTGCACTTACTAAAGCCGGGGCTGCAGCAGTAATAGAGGGCTCACCGACACCCTTTGCCCCGAATGGGCCCTTACCCGATTTTGATTCCAGTATTATGGATTGTATATCGGGCAGATCCTTTGACGTGGGTATTAAATAGGTTGCAAGATTCCAGGTTAACGGCACACCTTTTTCTTCGAGGTAATCCTCCATTAAACCGAACCCTATTCCCTGGGCTGCGCCGCCTTCTATCTGCCCCTCTGCTCTGTTAACGTTAATTGCCTGCCCTATATCCTGTGCAGATGCATATTTAAGAATGGTTACAATGCCTGTTTCAGTATCTACTTCGACTTCCGCCGCCTGCGCCCCGAAGGTGAAATCGGCAAATACCGGGTCCTTAATTACATCGGTTTTAATGGGGTCTGTAAAAGGGGCTTTATAAGTTGCAAGACTCTGAGGCATGCTGCCTTCCGCTGCGCACTCTTTTATCACTTTTACAAGTGGAATACTTTCACCTCCGGATGTATAAACTAATTTATCTCTTAAATATAAATCCTCTGCAGATACTTTCAGCATTTTAGAGGCGGTTCTGGTAATAATGTTTAAAACATTTTCAGAGGCCAGTTTCACGGCATTTCCGGACATAAACAGTGCTCTGGTTGCTGTTACTGTACCTGCCAGCGGTGTTACCTGTGAATCGGTTGATATGACATGCACTTCTTCTATCTTTAAACCGAGTATTTGCGCTGCTATTGCCCTTAAGGATTCTCTCTGCCCGCCTCCGAGGTCAGGGATGCCGCTTCTCACAACTGCACTGCCGTCAAGTTCAAGCCCTACCCACGCACTGGATGTATCGTGCAGATATGTCATTCTTCCATAGGACTGCCATGAACAGGCAAAGCCTCTACCTATCTTTTTTGATCCGCTGCTTGTACTTTTTTCACCTAATGCTCCCAAAGCTTTCTCTACCGATTCTTTCAGCAAAACATCCGAGGTAATCTTCTGATAATTGGCAGTTTCGCTTCCTTTTTTAAGAAAGTTTTTCTTTCTAAGTTCAAATGGATCCATATTCAATTTTTCTGCAAGTTCATCCATCTGTGATTCATAGGCAAAGGCTACCTGCATTGCCCCAAAACCTCTAAAAGCGCTTGTCATTATATTGTTTGTTAACACCGAAAATGAATCTACCTTCACATTCGGTATAAAGTAAGGACCTGTAGAATGAACTGTCGAGTAAAGCAGTACCCATGGGCTTAGATAAACATATGCACCCGCATCCGAAATAATCTCTGCTTCCATGGCAGTAAGTTTCCCATCTTTTGTTGCCCCTGTTTTATATTTTAATATATACGGATGTCTTTTCTGCCTTCCGAAGCCCATTTCCTCTCTCGAAAATGTGAGTTTAACAGGCTTTCTTGTTTTCCAGGCTAATAATCCGAGAAAGACTTCCACAGTAACATCCTCTTTACCACCAAAGGCACCCCCCATTATTGTGCCTTCTATTCTTACCATGCTCTGCGGAATTCCTAAAACCGCAGCAACATCCCTGTAATGTTCAATAACCTGAGTCGCACTCCTAATATTTATAACCCCCATATCATCCACCCATGCAACTCCGGATTCGGGTTCCAGATGGGCATGCTCCTGCCTTGGAGTACGATAGGTATTTTCTACAACTACATCGGATTCGGCAAAAGCTTTCTCTATATTCCCTTTTCTCAATTTCCATTGTGCAATAATATTATTATTGCCGTGAAGTTTAGGAGCATCCGGTTTCATTGCTGCTATCGGATCAAAAACTCCTGGAATTTCTTCATATTCAACTTCGATTAATTCAAGAGCCCTGTTTGCTGCATCAATGGTATCTGCGGCAACAAGTGCAACTGCTTCACCGTAGTAACGCACCCTGTTTTTTACAAGAACTTGATGCTTTGCCTCCAGTAAACCGACTTCGGTTGTCTGACCCACTACATTGCTTATCGATTCATTGTTGGGAACATCGTCAGCAGTAAGTACACAGGCTACTCCGGGAAGATTTCTTGCCTTTTCTACATTTAGTTTTTTTATTAAAGCCGAAGGTTTTGTAGCACGAAATACTCTGGCATACAGCATATCCGGCAATGTAAAATCGTCCGCATAAATAACATTTCCAAGTACCTTGTCTCTTTCATCCAGACCTGGAGTTCTTTTTCCTATATATGTCATTTCCTTTGCCATTAGTTTTCTCCCTTGCTTACAGCTTCGATAGCATCCACTATCTTTTTGTATCCTGTACAGCGGCATAAATTCCCTGAAATCGCTTCTTTTATATCGTCTCTTGTGGGGTGCGGATTTTCATCAAGCAGGGCTTTGGCTGTCATAAGCATTCCCGGAGTGCAGAAACCGCACTGCAGAGCTTCGTGCTTTACAAATGCTTCCTGCAAAGGGTCCAGTTTATCCCATGAACCAAGAGACTTAAGTGTTTGTATCTTCCTTCCCTGTGCCTGAATGGCGGAGGTTAAACAGGAAACAGTCGCCTTCCCGTCTATCAGTACAGTACAGGCGCCGCAGTCTCCCTTATCGCATCCTTTTTTTACCTCTATGTAATTCTTGCTCCGTAAAAAATCCAGGAGCGATGTCTCTGCCGCTACACTGCCTTTAACTTCTTTTCCATTAACTATAAGTTTAATATTGTAATATTCTTTTCCGTCCATATCTTACTCCTCCATCTCAAGGCATTCATATACTGCACGTTTTAATAGATTAATGCTTACTTCTGTGCGGTATTCAGCACTCCCCCGTACGTCACTTATCGGCCTTATATCTTTTCTTAAAGTTTCTGCAAATGTTTTAATGCTGTTTCTATCTATATTTTTGCCGGAAAAAGCCTTTTCGGTATTTAAAGCTCTTACCGGTGTAGGTGCAACGCCTCCAAGGGCTATTTTTATATTTCTAAATTTATCCGAGCTGCTTTCTATCCACACAGCAACCGATGTCACTGAAATAGAAGTCCCTTTCCTCTGTCCTAATTTAAGAAAAGCACCTTTGCCTTCGAGAGGAATCGGAATAATAATTTTTTGAATGACCTCATTCTCTTCAAGCTTATTTTTTCTGGGACCGGTAAAGAGTTCAGCTACAGGTATTTTCCTTGTTCCGCTCCTGCTCACTACAGATACGAATGCACCGAGAACAAGAAGGGGAGGAGCCGTATCTGCAACAGGCGATGCATCTGCCAAATTACCGCCTATTGTTGCCTTGTTCCTTATAAGCGGATTGCCGAAATCTTTTAACGAAAGAGAAAAAAACGGAAGTTCTCTGTTAATAAGTGAAGATTCAAGTATATTTGTTATTGTTTCCGCTGCTCCTATTTCAATACTGCCATCAACCTTATTAATACCCTTTAATTCTTCTATGGATGATATATCAATTAGTGTGCCGCTTTTCACCATATTCTCTTTTATATAGACTAAAAGATTGGATCCTCCCGCCAGAGGGTATCCTGCAGATAAAAGCTCATCTTTTATATCGAGAAGCTCTTTAAAACTCTGCGGTTTAAAAAATTTAAAATTATTCATCTGTATTAATCTCCTATTAGCAGCTTAGAACCTGAAAATTAGTCTAACATCAGTATTTATACTTGTCAAATTTAATATTATCATTATATGGAATTGTATCCCAATTTTACAAAAGGACAATTATCAGGTAAACCTTCTTTGAACTATCTGGTTTTCTAAGAAATATACCGCTCTAAATTAAGCTCTTTTATTATTTTTGTTTCAGGCTCTGCCGTTTCAGGATCAAATCCAATTTCTTCCATGTACTCCTTGACCATAGTGTCTAAGTCTATTTTAACATCTTTATTAGGTCCTCTTTTTAGAGGAGGCTTACCAAGAACCCTTTCGGGGAAATAATATTCATTAAAGTTAATTCCCGCTTTTATATTAAAAATGTGTCTTAGTACATGAATCCTTAGGCCGATTTTCATTATCTTTTCTGCTGTCCAGTTTTTTCCGTCCGCTGCTTTCAGAAAATCGGGGAAAGTTTTATAATCCAGTATTATATAGCCGAAAAGGCATAACCCTGCAGCGTTTAGAGCATGTGTCAGGTTAACATTACCGCTGTGGTACTTCGCCCTTCCCGTTGACACATCGTTTGTGAATTCAGGCTGTTCGTATCCCGCTATGGGAAAAGTAACAGAGCCTTGAGTATGCCTCGAAGGAGTTGCATCGGAATAGTAGGTAAGCGCCAATCCGCTGGACCAGCGAGGATCATGTGCCGGAAATGCTTCGTTCCGTACTGCAATGGCAAAACTTTTCGTTTCTTTTCCGAAACTCTCTACAGCATGGTCAAAGCCTCCGGCTAAAATGCCACCAATCCCTTCAGCTTTTCCTATTAATTCTACCAGGGAAACTATTGCATCAGTATTACCCCATGTAAGTTCAAGGCCTCCTGTCTGGCTTTTGTCTATTATTCCTCTATCATAAGCCTCTACCGCATATGCACACAGGCCTCCGCAGCCTATGGTGTCCATCCCGTATCTGTTGCATATATCGTTAATCTTTATTAACGCTTCAATATTATCATTAAGAAGATTGGGGCCGAACATTCCTGTCGTTTCGTATTCTACCTTATGCACAGTCCCTTCTATTTTATATTTCCCCTTTTCCAGTTTAAGATGCCCTCCACATCCTATCGGACATCCGCTGCAGGCATACCTTTTTACCTGGTAGTTAAGATAATTCTCCTCACTTATTGATTCGGTATTTTTAACATCCTCTACAGAGCCTGCCCAGTTTTTAACCGGTGCATCTCCAATGGCAAGCGATTCCTGGTAAAAGAAAGGAGTGCCGTATTTACTTAAGCCCTGTGCGAGTTCATCATCTTTGAATACTTTCCTGTACTTTTTGCGTAATTCTTTCATTCTTTCCGGGTTTGCTAAAGTTACGGGAATATCACCTTTAGCTACTATTGCCTTTACCTTTTTGGAACCCATGACAGCACCGAGAGCTGAACGTGCTGCAAATCTTCCCTTATCCGTTGAAATTCCTGCAATTAAAGACATTTTCTCACCGGCAGGTCCTATGCATACAACTTCACAGTCTTTACCGTGTTTACTTTTAAGCATATCTTCCGTTTCATAGGTATCCTTTCCCCAGAGCCCTTCTGCAGATAGAATTTCAACTTTTCCATTATCAAGCAGAATATAAACAGGTAATTCCGAAATACCCTTTAATAGTACAACATCAAATCCTGACTGTTTTAATTTTTTACCGAAGTACCCGCCGGAATTGGAATCTCCCCACCCTTTTGTGGATGGGGATTTTCCAAATACCATAAAACGGGAGGCTATGTATGCACCTGTACCTGTTAGATATCCAGACGCAAATCCCAGAATATTATCGGGACCTAATGGATCTGTTTTCGGGTTTAACTTTTCCATTAGAAGCGCAGCGCCGAGTCCGTATCCTCCAAGGAAGTTATTGTACAGTTCATCTGGAATTACTGATGTTTCATACTTTCCTTCTGAAAGTTCTACCTCTAAAAGGTTACCTGTAACAGCATACATAGCCAATATTCCCTATTCGGTTGCTTTAAGTTCGGGCCATTTTAGTATTCTGCCGTCTGTAGAAATAAGAGGCTTAGGCGGATAACTTTTCTGGGTCAACAGTGAAACAATAACCATCACTACTCCGCCTACTGTTCCCGGGCCCAAAGCCCATATCCATTCCGGTTCCGGAAACAGTGTTCCTGTTACAGCCGACCATCCGACTGCCAGACCGAAACCTGTTATCATAGCAACAATGGCTCCGGGTGTATTTGCCTTTTTCCAGTATACTCCGAGCACAAGAGGAAAAAACAGCACATGAAATAACAGCTGAAAAGCAAGAACTAAAAGATCGTACATATTTGCATAGAAAAAACCTACAAGGAGTGCAGTACCGGCAATAATAAAAACAGAAACACGTGTCGATAGCACAAGGCCTGTATCGGACAGAGGTTGTTTCTTTATCTTCTCATATGCAGGTTTGTAGAGGTCATTGGATAGAATTGCCGCAGGTGCAAACATCGCAGAGTCTCCGGAAGACATAACAGCCGCAAGAAGTGAAGCAATAAATATACCTGCCAATGCGGGATGCAGTACAGTTCTTGCAAGTACAAGTATTAGTTTTTCAGGATCATCATTTATAATAGTACCGCTCAAAGTACCGTTTCCTATTAGAGTAATTGCAATAAAGGCAAGATAAACAGGAATAACACCGATAATCCAGTAAGCAACACCGCTTGTTAAAGCGGAAGCAGAAGCGACTTTTCCGTTTTTAGCTACAATTGCCCTTTGATACATATCCGGAGCTGCGAGTGTGCCTAATCCAACACCAAGGAGTGCACCCCACCACCATAACCAGTCACTTAAACCTGCTCCCTTTGACGGAAAAAAGTCAAAATGAGCAGCAGGAGTTGCAGCGACAACATTGTTCCAGCCGCCGGCAAGTTTTAAAGCAAGCGGAAAAATAATAAATAATCCGGCTAACAGGATAATGACCTGGAAAAAGTCTGTCCATGCAACGGCCAAGATACCTCCAAGAACGGTATAAAATAGTATTATAGCAGTGCCAAGCAGAATTGTTAATGCATAGGGCCAGCCGAGTAAAACCTGAAATATTTTACCCATAGCCACAAGCTGAACAGCAGTGAATAGAATGTAAGTCGGTACCATTAAAACGCCGGACCAGCGTGCCGCCCATGACCCGTATCTGCACGAGAAAAACTGGGCAGCAGTGTTCACCTTTGCATCATGAACAATTTTCATGAAAAAGAAGCCTGCAATTATCAGTGTAAGGCCGGCTCCGTAAGGATCGTAAATTACTCCATGAAAACCATCGGTAAATGCCGCACCTGATCCACCCAGAACAGTTCCTCCGCCCCACCAGGTGGCAAAAAGTGTGGCGGTAACCAGCCAGAAGGGCATTCTCCTTCCGCCGGCAAGATAATCATCGCTTCCCTTAATCTTTCTTGCTACTATGATCCCGACGATGATCATCCCTACGAAGTAGATAATGACGAATGTAAGTTCTGTGCCGTTAACTCCCATATCTAACTCCTCCCTTTTTATTAAAATGGGGTGGCAACATATTTTTATAAATATTTTTCCGTCACCCCTTTTTTAAAAACCTGAAATCAAAGCAATTTATTTTTAATAACTTTTAAAACATCCTCTGTTATGTTAAGAGTTTCTTCTATATCCTTATCCGTATGCGCCGC
>QNBI01000018.1 GCA_003641675.1 Spirochaetota bacterium
ATCTTTTCCCTGCTGATGATAGGAATAGGCAAGGCTAGCCATTATTTTTGTATTTTTGCTGTCCTCTTTTAGCAGATTTAAGAGAATATCATTTGCCGTGTCGTTCTGCCTTAAGCCAAGATAAGCCAAAGCAAGATTAAACCGTGCCTGGGTTAGGCTGTCGTCCATTTTTACTGCCTCGTTATAGTAAAAAACAGCTTTGTCGTACTTCTCGAGGTCAAAATAGGCGTTGGCTATGTTGTAGTACTCACCTGCCAAATCTCTTGGAGAAACACCGGTTGCGCATCCGGAGAACAGATAAAGCAGCGGGAATACTAAAGACAATAGTAATGCGAATAATTTTAATCTCATTTTTAAAGGATTATATACCTTTTAAAGAACTTTCTGCAAATAGCAATTATATGTTAAAAACATATTAAGTCTAATTTTTGCCTTTTTGACTATTATATCGGTATTGACACCGCCGACGGCAGTTAATACCATATCGGACAACCATGACAAAAGAACCTGCAGATACGGCAGTTAAAAACAACATAGTTATCCCTGAGGATTATGAATTTGCATATCCTCCGAGCGAGATGGTTTTGGAAAGCGGAAAAAAACTCGGGCCGATAAATATCCGTTATGAAACCTACGGAAGATTAAATAAGGATAAATCAAATGCAATTCTAATTGTCCATGCCTTTTCCGGCGATGCTCATGCGGCAGGGTACCATTCGGAAGATGATAAATCTCCCGGGTGGTGGGATAATATGATAGGCCCCGGAAAAGCTTTTGATACTTCCAAATACTATATTATATGCTCAAATGTTATAGGAGGATGCCAGGGCTCAACAGGCCCTGCTTCCATTAACCCTGAAACAGGTAAACCATACGGATTATCCTTTCCGGTTGTCACTATCAGCGATATGGTAAAAGCTCAGTACAGGCTTGTTTTCGAACATTTAAGGCTCCCATTTCTATATGCCGTTGCCGGAGGGTCTATGGGCGGAATGCAGGCTCTGGAATGGAGTGTAGCCTATCCTGATTTCGTTAAATCTGCACTAATCCTTGCTTCCACTGCAAGAATTACCGCACAGGGTATTGCATTCGATGCCGTAGGCCGTAATGCAATAGTATCCGACCCGAGATGGCAGAACGGCGATTACTACGGCAAAAAAATTCCCGCAAGGGGCCTTTCCATTGCACGTATGGTCGGGCATATAACATATCTTTCCGACGAATCGATGGGAATGAAATTCGGAAGAAGGCTACAGACCAGACAGAAGTACGGGTATGATTTCACTGACGAATTCGAGGTGGAAAGTTATCTGCATCACCAGGGAGACAAATTTGTTGAACGTTTCGATGCAAATTCCTACCTCTATATTACAAAAGCTATGGACTACTTTGACCTGGGTGCAAAGTACGGAAGTCTTCCGCAGGCTTTTAGCAGAGCAAAAGCTAAATACCTTGTTGTCTCATTTTCCTCCGACTGGCTGTACCCTCCGTATCAATCCAAAGAGATGGTATTTGCTATGATAAAAAGCGGAAGAGACGTCTCGTATATAGAATTGAACTCTCCATACGGGCACGATTCCTTTCTGCTGGAAACAACAAGGCAGAAGAAAATAATTAAATCATTCCTGGAAAGTGTAAATGTATAGCTTAAAACGCCCTCATTTAAACTACAAAATTATAACCGAAATCATAGAAGAGGGAAGCAGTGTCTTAGACCTTGGATGCGGCGACGGCGAGCTTTTATACCGATTAAAAAAGCAGAAAGGTATATCGGGGCGCGGTGTGGAGATAGAAGAACGAATGATAATGGAGTGCATTTCCAAGGGTATCTCGGTTTTTCAGGGCAACCTGGACGAAGGCTTAAAAGACTACGGCACAAACAGCTATGATTACGTTATTCTTAACCAGACTCTGCAGGTAACCCATAAACCGGTTCTTGTCCTTAAAGAAATGCTAAGGGTAGGCAGAAAGGCTATTATCTCTTTCCCAAACTTCGGCCAGCTCAAACTCAGGTTTCAGCTTCTCTTCAAAGGGCGCATGCCTGTAACGAAAGATCTGCCGTACCAATGGTATAATACACCAAACATCCATCTCTGCACACGAAAAGACTTTTTAGTACTCTGCAGAGAGAATAATATTAGGATTATTGAGGAAATTGATATTAGAGAAGGTTACAGAATAAATTCTATCTTTGCCAATTCTCGTTCATCCGAAGTTATTTTTATCCTTGAAAAATACGTCTAAAAAGACGCAAATATTTCTTCATAAGAACTGCGGACTCTCTTCCGGCAGTCTTTTAGCAGAGAGAAGAATTGATCTGCAGAAACGTTCCTGCCGAGGACTCGCTTTGCAAGGGCTGTGACCTTTCCAGGTTTATCTGGAATAACATGCAGCTGCCTGTTTTCGAATATCTGCAGAAAATGCTCCACTCTGCGGAGAAAAAGGTAGTCCTTAACAATCTGTTCTTTTCTATCCTCTGTAATTATCCCTGAGTCTGTTAACAGCTCAAGCGATTTAAGAGTATTTATATTAATAATATCATTGTTTATTCTTCCGTATACAAGCTGTAAAACCTGTACTGAGAATTCTATGTCCCTTATGCCGCCGTAACCGTTTTTAATATCAATATTTTCCTTATCATTTTCGGAATTCGTACGGTTTCTTAAGCCTTTAACCGATGCAATCGTGTCTTCCCTTGAAAACCGTGTAAATGCGGCCGGTTTAACAATATCCAGTACAACCTTTCCGAATGCTGTATTTCCAGCAATAGGCCTTAATTTAATTAAAGCCTGAATTTCCCATAGAGCTGCTTTTTCCCTGTAATAGCGCAAGAATCCCGAAAAAGGATAGGCCACTTCCCCTGAGCTCCCGTAGGGACGCAGACGTAAATCCACACGGTAGCAGTAGCCTTCATCCGTGTGCACGGAAATATCACGGAAAATCTTTCGTACGGCCTTTTTAAGTTCGGGGACATCTTCATCTCCAATTTCCGAATCATCATACACGGCAAGAAGGTCAATATCGGAGCTGTAGTTTAGTTCTTCTCCGCCCAATTTGCCGAAGGCAAAGATGCAAAAATAATCCAGAATACTGTTCCTGTACTCATTTTTCTCCTTTTCGGTAACTACTTCCACTATGCATTCCGCGAGTTCGGACAATTCGAGCATTATTTCCTTAATAGATTTATTAAAGCATATATCCCGAGTCCCGATTCTTAACAGTTCACGTTTCTTAAATTTTCTTAATCCGTTAAGCCATGCAGAGTCATCTGATAAAAACGCATCCAGATGAGAGTGCATATCATTGAACATATCACTCTTTGAGCGTACATTGTTGATTACTTTAGAGATTGTTATCCAATCGAAAAAATCAGGATTATTTATAAGCGTATTAGACAAAAACTGGCTTCCCGAAAAAATGTTTAAAAGTATATCAAGACGTTTCGGCTGGGACAGAAGCAGGCTGTAATTTTCCTTTAAATCCGAAAGGGAAGCGGAGAATCTCTCCCAGTTGTTAAGAGCCATATCCGGATCCGGAAGCCGTACAAGTATATCGGCTGCCAGGACTGCAAGTTTTGAAAAAATGTCGAGGATAGCTTCTTCCTCGTTCCTCTTTCCGGAAAGTTTCTTATTTCCGGAAAGTTTCTTAAGGTTTTTGTAGGCCCTGTTTATATCGGTAATTCCAATTCTGGACAGTATGAGCTTTTTGCGGCTGTCCGATATTTCATCGTACATTATGAGGTCCGCTATATTTCCGAAGCCCTCACCGGGAATTGACCTTTTGCCTAAATGCTTCTTTAAAAATGCACGAATTCTTGCAGTATGCAGTTCAAAGTCTATATGAAGAGCTTGTGCAGGTGTTATTCCATCGCTGTATTTATAGTTAAGCCGTCTTGCCAGGTGATCGAACTCCGGAGAATCCCTTTCCGGAAGAAACAAATCCTTTGCCGAACCTCTCAACATTCTTAAACCGTTTATTACTTCCCTTAAAAAGTAATATGCATTAACAAGGTTATCAGATTCTCCCGGTTCCAGCACCCCTGTACTGGCGAGGCCGTTGAGCGCCTCATGAATCCGAGGGGTTTTTAGTACACTGTATTTACCGCCGTACTTCACCTGCAGTATCTGTACTGCATATTCAAGATCCACCAAAGCTCCCGGACTGTACTTTGCATTGAGCTTTTTCCCTTTGGCTTTTTCTTTGTATTGTTTCTCTCTTAACTCTCTAATTTCTTCTACATCTATGCTCTGTGAAGTATAAACTATGTCATCACGAATCCGCTCCACCATAGAACCGAATTCTATGCTGCCGCCTACAGCTCTTAATCTAACCAGAGCGAGTCTTTCATAGGAATGAGCCTTTCCTCCTCTGCCGTAATACCTGCAGAATCTGTCGAGGCTGCAGGCTAAGGGGCCCGATTTACCATACGGTCTAAGCCTTAAGTCAATCTGAAAAATACCTTCCTGCTTGGAATGGATTAACTTTACCGCCCTTTTAACAACCTCTTCGAAAAATTGAGAATTAGGTATGCTGTTATTTCCATCGGTTTCGCCATTGTCACTGTAGACAACCATTATTTCTATATCAGAGGCGTAGCCCAGAGCGCTGCCTCCCATTTTACCGAGCCCCAGAATAGAGTATTCCGCTTCCACCCCTGCAACTGTCCTCGGCCTGCCGTACTGTCCCGAAAGGTCCGTATAAATCTCTGCAAAGGCATAGTCGAGAATACATTCCGCAAGCTGCGTTAAATTTATGCTTAAACGGCGCAGGTCCCATTGCGGGGTAAGTATATGATTTAAGTCCATGAGGAAAATTTCTCTGTCCTTAAACTCATTTAAAAGCTTTTCTTTTGCTTTAAGGTTTTTGGCAGTTTTGATATACCCTTTAAATCTGCTGCAGAGAGATTCCGGCTCTTCTGTAAATGTTCTGTTTTTAAGGTACGGCCTAAGCATTGGGATAAGCGTTTCATAGTGCAGCCTTATAAAATCCTCCCACAAAAAATCGCTTACCCCCAAAAGCCTGGCAAGTCCATACAGAATATCCGGATCGGAAAGAGTATTTAGCCACTCGGATTTATTATGCATTATAAGCATACTGTGCAGGAGGTCTTCGAATCGTACTAAGGCCGTATAGGGGTCCGGAGAAATGGAAAGGAAATATGTGAACTGCTTTGTGAACAGAACGGACAGCTTTAGTCTGTCCAGCTTGACACTATCTAAAATCTTTTTTTTCTTGAGATCCGTAAAGAGAAATTCATCTTCGACCCTTTTCCCGACAGTTTTAATGCTTACATGCTCTATTGAAATATTCTGCATGGAGAGAGCCGTACCCATGGCGTAGAGAAAAAACGGCGTATCCTCGGTAAACACCTGCATTCTGTTAAAATCCGGCATACTGTTATCTAAATTTATTTCTATGGGATACAGCACAGGAGATGCCTTCATAGAAGCTGCAAGGCTTCTCGCAGCCATTTCATTTACCATGGATTTTGCATTGCTAACAGCCTCTTCGCAGCCTTTTTCCAGGAGCATAAAGGGCTCTTTTAGAGCGGATTCCACATTCCGTTTCCAGTCGGCAATATCTATGCCCGGAGGAACACTTCCTGTGAAATAATCTATTATTTTTCTCGGCTTCCTTTCAGAGGTTTTAAGGGTGAATATCTCTCCGGATTTTATATCCATTCCAAGGGAGGCAAGGATGCCTGTTATTATGGAAAAAACAAAGGGGAAATCATATGCAATTACAGTACAGCTTATACCGCTTCTGCTCTGCTCCGCATACACTTTAACAGGTTTATCCGGCGTTACCGAATTAAGGTTTCTAATATGCCTGCACACATCATGGACAGAAAATAAAGCAGAGTAGCGGCTGCCCAGAACCTGTATATGTTTCTTTACAGTTTCTATATCAAGATCCGGGCAGTTTCTAAGTATATTTATAGCTTTCAATTCATAACTATAGTATCAAAAAAAGCCAAATTAAAAAAGAGAGCAGCAAATATTAAATATCGTAGTACAGTGCAAACTCCCATGGATGCGGCCTTAAGTCAAGAGCCTGTACCTCATGCGTGAGTTTATACTCTATCCATGTGTCAATAACATCCGGAGTAAATACGTCACCCCTAAGCAGATACTCATTGTCCCTTTTTAATTCATCAAGGGCTTCTCTTAAAGAACCCGGAGTTTTCCGCACCTGGGCAAGTTCTTCCGGCGGCAGGTCATAAATGTCCTTATCAAGAGGTTCACCGGGATCTGTTTTGTTAATTATACCGTCCAGAACAGCCATAAGGAGTGCCGAAAATCCGAGATATGGATTGGAACTTGGATCCGGACAGCGGAATTCAAGCCTTTTTGTTTTCGGGGATGTTGAATACATGGGTATTCTCACCGCCGCACTTCTGTTTCTTCTAGAATATGCAAGGTTCACAGGCGCTTCAAACCCCGGGACCAGCCGTTTATAGCTGTTTGTTGTAGGGTTTGTAAACGCAAGGAGTGAACCTGCATGTTTCAGTATTCCTCCTATGGCAAAGAGAGCCATTTCCGAAAGACCTGCATATCCGTCGCCTGCAAAGAGGTTGCTTTTACCCTTCCACAGAGATATATGCACATGCATACCGCTGCCGTTATCGTTAAAAAGAGGCTTCGGCATAAATGTAACTGTTTTACCGGCTTTAAGTGCAGTATTCTTAATAACATATTTGTATTTTAACAGGTTATCCGCACATTTCAGCAGTGAATCAAACTGGATATCTATCTCCGCCTGTCCGCCTGTGGCAACCTCATGGTGCTGCGCTTCTACGTGAATTCCAATTTTCTCCAATGTGAGCATCATTTCACTTCTTAAATCCTGCAGGCTGTCCATTGGAGGAACAGGGAAGTACCCTTCTTTGTATCTCGGTTTATAACCCAGGTTAGGTTCCTCTACCCTGCCGGAATTCCACTGGCCCTCTTTGGAATCTATATGATAGTATCCTTCATGGGCATTTTGATCGAACCTTATATCGTCGAAAATAAAGAACTCCGCCTCCGGCCCAAAGTACGCTGTTTCCGCAATGCCGCTTTCCTTTAGATAATGGGTCGCTTTCCGTGCTATATTCCGCGGATCCCTTGAGTAGTCTTCACCTGTTATAGGATCACAGATATTGCAGATAAGAACAAGGGTCTTCGCTTTAAGAAAAGGATCTATAAATGCAGTTTCTGCGACCGGTTTAACAAGCATATCAGACTCATTAATACTCTGCCAGCCCCTAATACTGGACCCGTCTATGCCAAAACCATTCTCAAAAGAATCCTCTGTGAGCTCCCTTGCCGGCACAGATAAATGCTGCCATAAACCGGGGAAATCCATAAAGCGTAAATCAATAACCTCCACGCCATCGCCTTCAATAAGTTTCATCACATCCTGTACTGTTTCCATACTATTACAAACCTCCTAAATTATCAGCTGTGTGTACTTTGCTTTAAATAGATAAAATCAATAATGCAAGTATAATGCCAACTCCCGAGTAAAATATTAACTCTCTGCATTATAAATAGTTAATTACATTTATAAGATTCTTGATTTTTCAACATATTCTACATAAATGTAGTTTCGAAGAATATATCCTACAATTATGTAGCACTATTGGGAAAAACGTGATGTATCTATCCCATATTTTTTTATTCTCAAGCCCATAATCCTCTCGCTAATCCCCAGCATATCAGCAGCTCTGGACTGGTTTCCCCGCGAGGATTTAAGGGCGTCCAGAATTAACTCTTTCTCAACATTTCCCAGCACCGCACGGAGTCTTCCCCTAAAAGCGGTCCCGCTTGCCTCTGCAGTCTGCAGTGTGGGAGGAAGATGATGCCCGTGAATAACATCATCTTTTGTCAACAGGACTGCTCTTTCTATGCAGTTTTCAAGCTCCCTAACATTGCCCGGCCAATGGTAAGCCATGAGCATATCAATTGCGGGAGTTGATATCCTGCGTACGTTTTTGCCGTTTTTTTTGCCGTACTGTTCTATAAAGAAATCTGCGAGCAGAAGAATATCTGTTTTTCGTTCACGAAGCGGAGGGATATGTATGGGAAATACATTTAACCTGTAGTACAAATCCTGTCGAAAACTGCCCTCCTCCATAAGGGTTTCCAGGTCCCTGTTGGTAGCGGCAATAACCCGGACATTAACATGTATCGTTTTTATTCCGCCTACACGCTCAAACTCTTTTTCCTGGAGCACCCGCAGAAGCTTTACCTGGAGGGTGGCAGACAAATCTCCTATCTCATCCAGAAAAAGCGTGCCTCCGTCGGCAAGCTCGAATCTCCCTTTACGGGAAGACACAGCGCCTGTAAATGCACCTTTTTCATGCCCGAAAAGCTCACTCTCAATTATGCTTTCCGGTAAAGCAGCACAGCTTACTTTGACAAAGGGCTTACCCGCCCTTGCACTGTGATAATGTATTGCATGTGCAACAAGTTCCTTCCCCGTTCCGCTTTCGCCCCTTACCAGTACAGTAGCATCACTCTTTGATACCTGTTCAATAAGAGAATACACTTCCTGCATAGCCTGGGAATTTCCGATTATGTTCTCCGGTTTAAACCTGCTCCGCAGTTCTTCCTGAAGCCTTGTGTTTTCTTCTATTATCTTATGCCTTTCTTCCTGTACAAGCTGCCGAAGTCTTACAGCCTGAGCTATCATAGAAGCAACTATAGACAGCAGATGTGTGTAGCTGGCAAGTGATTCGGAATTTGTCATGTATTTGTCTGCACAGATCGCCCCGATTACTCTGCTTTCCAACTTTATCGGTACACATAGAAAGGATAAATCGCTTTGATCTTTTTTCCTGGATTTAGTTTTATCAAGAAATCTCGGTTCATCGGATATTTTAGGAATAATTGCAGGTCTTCCGCTTCTAAAAACCTCCCCCGTTATTCCTTCTCCGATTTTATACCTTCCGCGTTCCATTTGCGCCTGCGATAAACCGTATGCGGATTCAATTGTTATTTCACCCGTTTCACGGTTAAGCAGAGCAAGGCTGCCTCTTTTAATATCAAGCTCCTGAGCTATCACATTCAATACAGGTGTAAGGACTTGTTTTAGATCGGTACTGGAATCAAGTATCCTGCTCACCTTTAAAAGCAAGTCTATTTTTGAGCTGGAATTATCATTATTTCTTTCGTCTGAGTCCATCATTTTTTAATTTATTAAGCCTATTAAAACCGGAGACTGTACACATCTTTAATTGTCTGTCAGTATTTCCAGATCGTACCTATCCTGCGCCCAGGCTTTGTGTTTTTTTTCCTCATCTGCAAGCTGTTTAAAGACAAGCTTTGCTTCATCATTTACAGTTTTTGCCATAAGCGACTGGTAAAGCTTATACGACTTGTCCTCCTTTTTAATAACAAGAAGCAGGAAATCCTGGTAGTCCATATCCGGAGAATATTCTGTACTGACCGTGTAATCACTAATCTTTATATCTGCAGTATCTCCTGCAGGAAATAATGATTCCAGAACAATTCCGCTCTTTAGCTCTTTAAGCCGTTTTTCATGCTCTTTTTCCTGATCCACCATAGACATAAGGAGTTTACGCAAACCTCTCCTTTCTGTCTTGCCTGCATATGAAAGGTATGTTTCCTGGGCCTCAAGCTCTTTGCTAATGGCGAAATCCAGTATCGACTCCATACTGTTAAAACTATTTAAACTATCCATGTAAATTAGAATAACATGCACTTTAAAAGTAGTCAAAGCATCTAAACCTATGAAAAAACAATAGTATATTGACAGATCAATCTTATTGTAATATAAAAGAAATATGAGATTATCAATATGAGATAATAGATGGTAACATTAAAAAAAGTTATATTACATAAAGATAGTAAAATCACCATACTGACCCTTTTAAAGAATTTTTATGATGAAGAAATATTTTCGCTGCTAATAAAAGAATTCTACAACCAGGATATAGATATAAGTCTCGCCGCTATTAAAGCCTCCGGCTCCATCGGCAACGAAGCTGCCGTATCTCATTTATATCAAATAATAGAAAAGGGGAAAATTGAACAAAAAATTGCATCTATAAAAACTCTTGCCAGTATTAGAGCGCCTTCTTCCATTAACATGCTTATTAAATACTTTGACCTTTTTGAGGATAAGCAGATTAGAAATGAAATTATCAATGCAATTAATACAATTTCTCCTGTAAATGAAAAAGTTCAGGAATTAAATAAATCTATCCTTCTAAACCCGAATGCAGATGAAAATTTAAAAATTAATGCTGTTATTGGCCTTATGGATTCAGGAAACCTTAATTTTCTAAAACCTATTCTCGAAAAAGCTTCGCAAAATCTTTTAAAAACTACCTTTCAACATCTGCATACCATAAATAATCCGGATTCGGAAGATTTTATAAAATATTTTCAGGATAAAATAAGAGTTTTTACCCCCTACACCCTGGGCACTTATTTGGCAGCTTTTCAGCTTAAAACTAAAAATCCCCAACAGACTTTTATTATTGAAAAACTTCAACAGAGTGATAGCCGCGTCTTTATATCCTTCCTTGTAACACTATCTGGCCTTGAGATAAAGTTTTTTCATCCTGTACGGCTCTTCCGCCTGCTTCTCATAGCGCCATACATAGACAGAGAAACCGAGGCCATGACCGGCGATCTCTTGATTAGACTTATAAAACAGATAAGAAAAAGCTCTCCTCATCTTTTAAATGAACTTACAGTCATGACCCATGCTCATCTGGAAACAATTCATGCAAAGATAAAAAAGAACTATATATCCTTAAAGGGAATAAGGGAGCGTGATGTACTTCTAAAGGTCCTGTTTTCCAATCTGCTGGAGAGGTATGCAAACAGCGAATTAATACAGGAGGTGCAGAACTACTTTAAAACCGATCCATTTCCAGACCCTGCAGAACTCATTAAAAAGATTAGGGAAACTCTAAAAGATGCTCCGGAAGAGGATAAAAATAAGTTCGAGGCCTGTATTTCACTCTTTAAAATGGATTCGAGGAAAGACGTCCTTACCCTCCTGAACACCCTGTCTAAAATTAACATACACAGGCCATATCTAATGCGCAGATTAAACAGGATTATACGCGTTGCCGGCACAGTTAAGATAAGAACATCGATAAAAAAAATCCTGGATATTTTTAATTTTGCCAGCGAAGAGAGAATCGGCTTTTTACAGGAAACATCAATAGTTACCCTCTGTCAGTTATTATCAAGAACAATCATAGAAAAGGCAAGAACATATCTTTCTGCACCAGCCAATAATAAATATCTTCTCTACGGCTATATCAGAGGCAGCCGCTTTATACCCCCCAAGTATATTATTGTGCCTCTGATCCACCTGCTCAATATACCTCGGATAGAACACAAAACAACAGAACTTGTGCTTGATTCCATAAAAAATATGAACATCAAAGACATAAAGGGCTCTGTTCTTAACCTTATTAAACTATTAGAGGCAGAGCATTTGACAGAGGAGCAGAAATTTAGAATAGCTGAAATCATTGGAAGCCAGGGAGACAGCACGGTATTTCAGCCTCTTCTTGACCTGACATTAAACAACTGTAAAACAATTAAAATATCGGCAATAAAGGCTATACGGCACCTCGCTGTAAAACATTCAGGAATCCCCAGGGATATACTCACAAACCGGCTTTATATTCTTCTGGAAGATGAGGTAAAGGAAGTTCAGGTAGAGGCACTAATAACCCTGCTATCACTAAAAGATGACTATGCCCTGCAGATATTAAGAGATCATGTTGCAGAAGATACGGAAGAGACTGTGGCATACATAATAACAAATCTTCAGCCTGTTATCTCTCATGACATTCTTTCCATACTTCTCGACTTAGTTTTTTCGGAAAGCAAAAAGGTTCAGGAAGCACTTAGAGATATTATAGGAAATCTGTCCAAAGGAAACTTCGCAGAAGAAATAAGATCAGCTTTACTCGAACAGCTTAAAACATCTTCTGTGGAAAAAGCCTCTGCCTCACGCCCGCCAGCTGTCCGGAAAAGTTCAATACCTGCAAAAGAGAGTATCATAGAACATGCTAAACTTGAATTTAAATTTAAAAGAGAGAATTCCCAGCTTCTTACAGTTTTTTTCATCGATATTGTAGGCTATACGGAAAAATC
>QNBI01000019.1 GCA_003641675.1 Spirochaetota bacterium
ATTGGAGTTGATTACTTAGAATCTATATGGTAATTTCTGGACATCATAGGATGAAAATGCACACGATAACTCTGCATATACGCTTCTTATTTTTGTTGGCCATAATTTCCCCATTGCTTTACAGTTGCGGGAAAAACACCTCTTTTCTCAGTGTATTTCCCAGGAATGTAACGCTAATTACACAGGATTACTGGTGGGCAGGAGAGGATGGAGAGCATAGAATAAAAACTAAGCTTCCTGCTACGATAGGCGGTGTAAAATACAGATATCATTATATTATTCTGGATGAAAAAGCAGACTCTTTAAAAAAGGCAGAAAGTCAGCTGAATAGAAGGAAGAATGATATTATAATAGTTGATCCGGTTTTAACCTTAAAAATGAAAAGCGATTTCTTTAAGGCGGTAGGGAAAACTCATTTTTTTATTTTTTTTAATGAAATTCCAGGCAGTTTTTCAAGTACAAATCCTTATAATAAATCTGTTTATATAGCTTTTAACTCTAAAAACATATACATAGAAGCAGGGAAAATATGTGCAGAATTAATAGAGGGCGGTTTCAGCTCTTTTTCCGGAGATCCTGCGTATACGGTAAACAAAGAAACAAAAATAGGTATTCTTTACTATCCACGCAGCAGGCGGGTTATGGAAAATCTGGACAGTTTTAAAAAAGGTTTTATAAATCATGGAAAGGGCATTGAAAATGAGTCTAAGCTCATCGAAGCAAAAATCAACAATCTAAATAATAGGCAAGCAGCACAGCATTCGTTACAGGACTTAAAGGAAAAAGGGGCAGGTCTCTTTATTCTTCTTACTTTGGATCTTACACCTTACTGTCTGGATATCCTTGAAAAAATAGGAGGAATAGCAGTTGTCGAAAATGCTGAAAATGCTGATATTTATAAGGATGTCATTCTTTTCTCAATAGATAGAAAACCGGCTGAAGGAATAAAAGAGGCTTTAAAAGCATTTTTAAATGTAAAAAGAAAAAACAGTAGAGTAGAAGTCGGCTCTTCTATTACGTGGGGAAAATTTTTCAAGGGGGAAATTGATGTACGTTAAAAGGCCGGAATGGCTTAAAAAGAAAAAGATACTATCTCCGGACGTATTAAAGACAAAGAAAAAAATTAAAAATCTCGGACTTTATACGGTATGTGAATCTGCCTCATGTCCTAATATTTCGGAATGCTTTATGCGGGGGACTGCAAGTTTTTTAATTTTGGGTAATCACTGCACGCGAAACTGTGCGTTCTGTGATGTAAAACACGGGACACCGATGGAAATTGATTACGATGAGGGAAAGAAAATAGCATCGTATATGAAAGAATTTAATTTAAAGTATGCAGTAATTACATCTGTAACGCGGGATGATCTTCCCGATGGTGGTGCATCCCATTTTGTGCGTGTTGTAAAGGATATAAAGTTATTACTGCCCTCTGTGAAGGTGGAACTGCTTGTTCCTGATTTCAAGGGAGATCGCGATGCTGTAGGTACGGTAATGGACATGGATATCTGCGTTTTCTCGCACAATCTGGAGACAGTTTCAAGACTCTATTCGGAAGTTCGTAAAGGTGCAGATTATAAAAGGTCTTTAAATGTGCTTAAATATGCAAAAAAAATAGCAGGAAATGGTATTTTTGTTAAATCCGGAATTATGGTTGGCCTCGGGGAAACATCAGAAGAGTTATACTCCACGTTTTCCGATTTAGCAGACGCAGGGGTTGATATTCTTACAATCGGACAGTATCTGCGCCCCTCGAAAGAAAATATTCCTGTTTCGAGATACATTAAGCCTGTGGAATTTGAAATCTTCAAAGAGAAGGCTGAGAATGCAGGCATTCCTGTTGTAGTTGCAGGACCGTATATAAGGAGCTCATATCTTGCGGAAGAAGCATATTTAAAATGTCTATGATGTATATAAATAATTACTTTTAGGAAAAATGTTTGACAAACTCTTGAGTAAGAAATATAATTTTTAGTGATCTAAGAAAAAAGGAGAATATGATGAGGCTAAAGATTACACCTTTTACGTGCTTTATCGTAGCATTTTTATTACTATTCTCTATTCAGGCTTTTTCTGATGAAATAACCACAAATTACGCCTCAAAGGTAATAGAGAGTTTTGATAACCCGGATGCTCAGCAATGGATTGTTACTGGAAGTAAATTCAGTACGGAAGGTTATCCTAAAAAGGCCTATGCAGACGCATGGCCCGAGGCGGTTTTCGGAAAGAACAAGGAAAAAAAAGACTTAAAGGTGCTTGGTATAGAGGGCAGATTTGACAGGAAAGCCTATAACTACATTGAAATTATCCCTGCAGCAAAGAACGATAAAGGCGAACTTGTGCCTAAACCAATAGACCTGCCCGGCAGGGTAAAGGCAATTGACCTCTGGGCGTGGGGTTCCAACTATGACTATTCTTTAGAAGTTCACTTGAGGGATTATCAGGGTATTGAGCATACGCTTCAGCTGGGTTCGTTAAGATATGAAGGATGGAAAGATCTATATACAACTGTGCCTTCTTCTATTCCGCAGTCGAGAAGGTATCTCCCCAAAAGGAGAAATCTTCAGCTAACAGAACTTGTTCTATGGACACGTCCGGAAGAGAAAGTGGATGGATTTTATGTCTATCTGGATCAGCTAAAGGTTCTTACAGATCTGTTCGAATCCCGTTTCGACGGTGATAACCTTATAGAACCGGATGTTCTTAATAAAATCTGGAAGTCTGGGTCGGCTAAATAGGAGGGCTTAAGCATGAAAAAAATAATTATTGCAGTATTTTTGGTCTCTGTTATAGGATTTGCGGGTTTTGCGCAGGCAACCAGTAACTACGCGGGAACCGGAATTGACGCTGCAAAAATAGGTATTGATTCTGCGCAGCAGATGCTGAAGGAGATTTCTGTAAGTAAATTCGAAGATGCCGGTTTCTGGATTGCCGCTATGCCTTCGGATCAGGGAATTGTTGCTGTCAGAAGGCTGCCCGGGGCTCCGGCAGGCAGAAAACCGATAAAGGACGAGGAGGTTGTGGGTATAAAAGAGGCGGATAAGTATGTTCTTGGTGTTCGTGTTAACTTTTATAAACGGGGTTTTAACAGCATAACTGTATCTCCGGTACGTCCTCTTCCCATAGAAGGCATAACGAAAACCATTTCTGTATGGGTTGTAGGAAGAAACTACAATCATACTTTAAAAATGATGATCGAAGATTTTATGGGGCGCAAACAGGAACTTACCGTTGGCAAGTTGAACTTTATGGGATGGAAAAGACTTACAGTTGCAGTTCCTCCCAGCGTAATACAGACAGAATACCATTATACTAACCAGATGGGGATTAAATTTCTCGGATTTAAAATAGATTTTGACCCTATGGAAAGTTATGGTTCTTACTATATTTATTTTGATGATCTGAGAGCTGTAACGGATCTTTTTCCGGAAGTTCAGCGGGATAGTGACGATATGTCCGACGGCTGGTAATAGTATAAATTATAGCATATAGGCAATTACTAAAAGGCTCCCGTTACGGGGAGCTTTTTTTATCTGAGCTTTAAAAATGTGTCTGTTTATGATTCTTTTCTTTATCAGAATATATTTTTGTATATATTTAAGTATTGAACCGATGAATAGAGAATGGTACACTTAAGTTATGGATCCAGAAGAAGAAGTAAAAAGAATTAATAAAGTTATTAGAGAATATGAAGCAATATTAAAAACATCTATTGATGTTGACCAGAGAGACAGGGTTTCAAAAGAATTTAAGGAGCTTAAGAGCTACAGGGATAAAATATTAGCAGTTAACATTATTTCTGACACAGAAGAGCCATCTGTTGAATATGATGAAATATTGGATTTCCCATTCTTAAAAATGCTGATGTTAAAGAATGAAGAAAAGATACTTGCAGATAAAGAGGCAAACGCAATGTATCTTTATCTGATCTTTTTCGAAAATGAATTCTTACCCTTTTTAAGCGAGACCAAATTAAAGCTTGATTTTAAATACTCCATGGAGAGGGATGGCTTCTATCACCGTTTTCAGGATTTGTTAAGGCGTATGCAGGACTTCATAGGTGAAGCCCAGAGGGTAGAGGAAGAGACTTTTCGTCCGGATGTCGTTGAAGAAATGAAAAAGAGAAATTTTAAAATGAAAAGAAGCTTATCTATAGAAATGGATAAGTTTTTTAAAAGCATTCTGAATTTTGCAGAGGATTTGCTCGAGGACATAAAAGAAGACTCTCTAAAGTGTCTAAACGGCGAAGAGACAATAACTTTTGATGCAATAGAGGGAAAAAGATACCTTGAAGGTTCTATAGTGTCGGATGCGCTGGAAAATCTAAGTGTATTATCCGATGAAATTATTAAATATCTAAATGTTCCTAATATCGAAATTAAGGAGTAGATGATTTGCAGATAGAGATGGAGGCAAATTCTACTATTGGAGAAAACTCTTTTTTTGAAGGGAAGTTTGCAGTGAAGGGAAGCTTACGAATCGATGGTAAATTCGAAGGCCAGGCGTTGCTTGTGGACCAGTTGCAGGTTGGTGCAAGTGCTAAGGTTAAAACAAATATACATGCAACAAGTATTGTTGTAGAAGGCATTATTATTGGTAACATTACCGCGTCGAAACGGATTCTTTTACTGTCCAGTGCACGCGTTCTGGGCGACATAAAAACACCGGAGCTTATTATACAGGATGGAGTTGTCCTTGAGGGAAAATGCACCATTAGTCATGTTGAAATTGAGAATACAAAAACATATATAGAAAATCTCTACAATAAGGATACCCCTTAAGTGCATAGCTATTTCAAGTTTCTTAAGAATGTGTATTTTTTTAAGGAGCTTTCCGATGACGAAATAGAGATTATTCGAAATGTCTGCCATGAAAAAGAGTATAACGCAAAAGATATAATTTTTAGGGAAGGGGCACTGGCAGATAAATTCTATATTATCCTTAACGGCGCTGTGGAAGTATGGAAAGATTACGATAAGGAGTATAGGGACCTTTTAGCAGTTCATAAAAAGGGGAAATTATTCGGGGAAATGTCTCTGATAGATGAACTGCCGCGCAGCGCAACTTTAGTAGCGAGGACTGCAGTTAAACTCCTGTATATTAACAGAGACGATTTCCATAGGATAATTACGGAAAACAGCTCAATAGCGCTTTCTGTAATGCGTTCCGTTTCCTTAATGGTACGCATGAGCAACAAAACATTTGTTGAAGGTTTAAGGCAGAGAAACGAAGAACTCGAAAGAGCCTATAAAGAACTAAAAGCCGCGCAGGAAGAGCTTCTAAAAGCGGAACGCCTATCTGCTCTCGGTAAATTTGCTTCCCTTATCCTGCATGATATAAGAAATCCCCTTTCTATACTCCGTGGCTACGCAGAAATGATTGTACTGCGTAATGAGGATAGAGAAAAAGTTATAAAAAATGCAGAGAATATTATTCGGGAAGCCGACAGGCTTAACGGAATGGTAAATGAGCTACTGGATTTTTCACGTGGAGATATACGTCTTAATATATCTATTGTGGATCTTGAACAGTTTGTAAGAAGTGTTATGGACTCTATAAAGGATAAGTTTATTTCTTGCGGAATTAAATTAAGAACCAGAATAGAGTACAGGGGGCCTGTTCTTTTAGACAGGGAAAGACTCTTCAGAGTATTTATAAATTTAGCGGATAATGCCCGTAAAGCTATGCCCGCAGGGGGAGATTTTTCTATAATTGTTCAGAAAAAAAATAGTATTCTTTCTTTTAAAATTTCTGATACAGGGATAGGGATACCGGACGATTTAAGGGAAAAAATATTTGAACCGTTTTTTTCACTCTCAAAAGAAGGTGGAACAGGTCTGGGAATGGCAATTGTAAAAAGTATTGTAGAAGCTCATGATGGTCATATACATGTAGGTAGTGCAAAAGGGCAGGGGACGACATTTCATATTGAAATCCCGATAATTTCGTAAAATTAAGGATAATTATTTGAGCACCATAGAAATATTTACAGACGGAGGCTGTTCCGGTAATCCGGGACCAGGGGCATGGGCATATTTTATAGTTGCAGACGGCAGCGAAATATCCGGAAGCGGCAGTGTTAATATTTCCACTAATAACAGGATGGAGCTTACGGCAGTTATAGAGGCGCTGAATAAGCTCGAGGATCTTAACGTAGGAAAGGAAACCAGTATAACTGTAAACACAGATTCTCAGTATGTTAAGAAAGGCATAACGGAATGGATTCCTGTGTGGGCTAAGAATAGCTGGCTTAATTCAAAGAAAAAACCTGTGAAGAATAAGGATCTCTGGCTGTTGTTGAGAGAAAGAGCAGGAAAATTGAATATAAAATGGAATTGGGTACCAGGACATGCTGGGGTAGATTATAACGAGCGGTGCGATAAACTTGTTCGGTTGGAAATAAAAAAACTTAAAAACTAAAGGCAGAATCTAAAAAATCGTCTTATCTCTATTTATGAGAGGAGGATGAGTGTTAGCATCTGTCATTAGTTACTCTCCCGTTGGGGTCGAGGGACAGCTTATATATGTGGAAGTTGATATACGCAGGGGACTTCCCGGTGTGGATATTGTAGGCCTGCCCGATAACGCTGTTAAAGAGGCAAAGGAGCGGGTCAGAGTCGCAATTAGAAACAGCGGGTTTAATTTCCCTCGTGACCGTATTCTTATCAGCCTGGCACCTGCCGGAATTAGAAAAGAAGGGGCTTCTTACGATCTCCCAATTGCTATAGGCATATTAATAGCTTCTAATCAACTTACAGGGAAAGATCCTCCGCATATAATGATTCTGGGAGAGCTCAATCTAAATGGAAATGTAAAGCCGGTTAAAGGTGTAATATCTGCAGTAATATCAGGCCTTTCAAAGGGCGTAAATTTCTTTTTTGTTCCAAGTGAAAATTTAACAGAGGGAAGTGCCGTAAAAAAGGGAAAAGTTTTCGGCATAAGCTCACTTACAGAGGCTTACAAACTTTTTACCGTCTTTGCTCATGGTGAAATTCCGAGAACACCAATGTTAAGCAGTAACACTGGGACTCTGCAAAGTACAGGACCAGCATACACGGAGCCTGCCGGAAACGGAGATTTTGCAGATATAAAGGGGCAGTTAAGACTAAAAAGAGCTATGGAAATAGCAGCTGCAGGTTTTCACCATATACTAATTTTCGGACCGCCGGGAAGCGGTAAAACAATGAGTGCATACAGACTCCCCTCTATTCTTCCTGAACTTTCAGAGGAGGAATCACTCATTGTTACGAGAATTCATTCTGTTGCAGGATTTCTCCCGGCTCATAGCGGATTAATTAAAGTTCGGCCTTTCCGTGCTCCGCATCACACTGCATCCATAGAGGGCGTCATCGGCGGAGGGACCATACCGAAACCGGGAGAGGTTTCATTAGCTCATAAAGGAGTGCTCCTTCTTGATGAAGCACCGGAATTTAAAAAAGTGCTTCTTCAGAGTCTGCGTGAGCCTGTAGAGGAGGGCGTTGTAACTGTATCGAGAGTGGGAAGCTCAATAAAATTCCCTTCGGAATTTCAGCTTGTTATGACAGCAAATGCCTGTCCGTGCGGAAATCTCGGACGTGAGGATGCTGTGTGCGTATGCAGCCGTACGGAAATTTACCGCTACTGGAGAAAGGTAGGAGGAGCTTTACTTGATAGAATAGATATCCGAGTACCCGTCCAGCCTGTGTCTAAAGAGATAATTTTCAGTGAAAAGGGAGAATCGAGTAAGATTATTAAAGAGAGGGTGAAAATGGCGGTGGAAATACAGAATGAACGTTATAAAAATTATCCCTTTAAGAGAAACGGCAGAATTCCTCCTGGTTTAATAGAGGAAATATGCCCTCTGGATACGGCCGGAACCGATTCGCTGTACAAAGCTACTGAGAAACTTGCACTTTCTTCACGTGCCCTTCATTCTGTTTTGAAAATTGCACGAACAATCTCCGATTTATCAAACACAAAAAAAATAAAGGAAGAACATATACTGGAAGCACTACAGCATAGAAGATATGGCGATTCCGATTTTTTCTGGAACATTAATTAGACAAATTTAATCAAAGATGATTGCCCGACTGCTATAAAAACAGGTATATTTTAGCAAAGAGGAGGAAACTATGAAGTTATACAGCAGAGGTCAGGTAATTATTTATATTTTATTAGCTGTTGCTTTGGTAATTGCTGTTGGTTATGGTGTCGGCTTTATTAATTTTCCGGGTAAAAGGGCAGATGTTAACGAGATATCTCATAATACTGCCGTTAATAAAATTGCGTCCGATTATAAGGCGGAATCTACTTCCTATAAACCTGGTATCTATTCGAATGAAGAAGAAAACAATATAAAAATTTATGAAAAACTCAATAGAGGAGTTGTAAATATAACATCCATTAGTGTTGAGTATAACTGGTTTTTAGAACCTGTTCCAAAATCCGGTACAGGTTCGGGTTCTATAATAGACGAAGACGGACATGTCCTGACCAATTATCATGTAGTTAAAGATGCAGATAATCTTAGTGTAACGCTTGCAGACGGGTCCGAGTATAAGGGTACGGTAGTCGGCGTTGATCCGGAAAATGATCTCGCTGTTATAAAGTTTAATCCAAAGGGTAAACTGCTTATCACAATACCTTTCGGATCTTCTGGGAATCTAAAGGTGGGACAGAAAGTTCTTGCAATCGGGAACCCCTTTGCCCTTGAGAGGACCCTGACGACAGGTATTGTTTCGGGCCTGGGGAGACCGGTTAGGAATGAAAGCGGGCTTATTATTCAGCAGATGATACAGACAGATGCTTCGATAAATCCCGGAAACTCGGGAGGGCCTCTTTTAAATTCAAGAGGAGAAATGATAGGAATTAACACGATGATTTTTTCCCCTTCCGGAGGGTCTGTCGGTATCGGATTTGCAGTCCCTGTAGATACAGCAAAAAGGGTTGTCTCAGATCTTATCCGGTACGGTTATGTGCGCAGAGGATGGATCAATATAGTCCCGGTTCAGCTTTTTCCCGCTCTGGTAAAGTATGCGCATCTCCCGGTGAGCAGCGGCATTCTGGTTTCTGAGGTTGCACCGGGAAGTAATGCGGCAAAAGCCGGCCTTAGAGGCGGCAGCCATAAAAATGCTGTTCGTTCAGGTTCTAAGATAATATATCTTGGAGGTGATATTATAACCGAGATAGATAGAACTCCGATTACGAGCCTGGCCGATATGTTTACCGCTTTGGAGGATAATAAGCCGGGAGAAGTTGTAGAGGTTAAAATTATAAGAGGGCGTCTGCGGAAAACACTCTATGTGAAACTTTCAGAACGGCCAAAGAAATTTCACTGGTAAAAATATTCTGTTATGGGGAATTTTAAACTAGTCTCCGGTTTTCAGCCGGCCGGAGATCAAGGGGAGGCAATCCTTAAGCTTACAGAGGGGATTAGAGAGGGTAAGAGTTTCCAGACCCTGAAGGGTGTTACAGGTTCGGGAAAAACCTTTACAATGGCAAAGGTTATAGAGGCTGTAAATGTTCCCACCCTTGTTATTTCGCATAATAAGACACTTGCTGCACAGCTTTACCGTGAATTTAAAGATTTTTTTCCTGAAAATGCCGTTGAATATTTTGTTTCCTATTACGACTACTACCAGCCGGAAGCATATGTTGCAGGTAAAGACCTCTATATAGAGAAAGATGCATCAATAAACGAAGAGATAGACAGGTTGCGGCTTTCCGCTACCACATCATTAATGGAGCGCAGAGATGTAATTGTTGTGGCAACTGTTTCGTGCATTTACGGAATAGGAAACCCGAAAGATTTTATGGATATGAGAATGGAAGTGGAAAAAGGCCGGTACCTTGATGAAAAAAAATTCATAAACAGGCTTGTTCTGCTACAGTACGACAGAAACGATGCTGTACTGGAAAGATCCCGTTTCCGTGTACGGGGAGACGTTGTGGAGGTTTTCCCATCCTATTCAAAAAATTATTTAAGACTGGAATTTTACGGTGATGAAGTTGAAAGAATAACGAGAATAGAGCCTGTTACCGGAAAGGTGTTGGAAGATTTGGATGTATGTACGGTGTATCCTGCCCGATTTTTTGTAACACCGCAGGAAAGAATAAGGAATGCCGTGGAGAAGATAAAAGAAGAATTAGAAGTAACGTATAAAAAGTTCTTAAATGAAAATAAACTGCTGGAGGCTGAAAGAATTAAAACACGAACAGAGTATGATATCGAGATGCTCGAAGAAATGGGGTTTTGCACTGGAATAGAAAATTATTCCAGGCATTTAAGCGGCAGGAAAGAGGGTGAAAGGCCTGCTGTTTTAATAGATTTTTTCCCAAAAGATTTCTTAACCTTTATAGATGAATCTCATGTGACAATACCTCAGTTAAGAGGGATGTACGAAGGGGACAGATCGAGAAAACAGTCGCTTGTAAAGTACGGGTTCCGGCTCCCTTCCGCTCTGGACAACAGGCCTCTGTACTATGCTGAATTTAAGGAAATGCTGGACGGAGTAATTTTTGTTTCTGCAACTCCGGGAAAAGATGAAGAGGCTTTATCTAAAACTACAGTGGAGCAGATTATTCGGCCGACAGGACTTCTTGATCCTGAACTGGAGGTGAGACCCACAGAGGGACAGGTAGATGATATAATTAGAGAAATTAAAATAAGAAATGCAAATGGAGAACGTACTCTAATTACAACTTTAACAAAAAAAATGGCAGAGGATTTAACGGAATATCTCTCCGAAGTAGGCCTGCGTGTGAGATATCTTCATTCGGAAATTGAGACAATAGAAAGAGTTGAAATACTTAAAGGGTTAAGACAGGGAGAATTTGATGTACTTATAGGAATAAATCTCTTAAGGGAAGGGCTGGACCTGCCGGAGGTTTCTCTGATAGTTATTCTGGATGCAGATAAAATCGGTTTTTTACGTTCTTCAACTTCACTTATACAGACGATAGGAAGAGCAGCGAGGAATGTTCACGGCAAGGTTATCATGTATGCAGACAGAATGTCCGATGCCATGCGGGGGGCAATATCGGAAACCAACAGGCGCCGTAAAATTCAGGAAGAGTACAATGTAGAACACGGAATTACTCCGCAATCCATAGTTAAATCTATTCAGGATATTCTTGTCCGCAAAAAAGATAAGAAACGGGGAAGTGAGAAACTCACCCTGGATGTTATAGAAAAGGGATATAATCTGCTTGCTGCAAAAGAGAGAAAGGCCCTTGTAAAAAGGCTTAAGAAGGAGATGCTTGAACTAGCCAAGAATCTTGAGTTTGAAGAGGCGGCGGTTGTGCGCGATGAGATATCCAGAATAGAAAAATTAGGATAGGAACCGACGTTATGTGAAGGGTTAGTCAGCAGGAAACAGTACGAAATCCACAGAGCCGCCTGATATATGCGGAGAAAATAAAAACTGCTGATAATATTCAATAGCAGAGGAATCTGTCGTGTTTTCTATGATATTCAAGTAGTAAGAATTCCATTGAACATTAATTGCAGCCTGTATGTAGGCGAAACTCTCAAGTACTGTTACATAACCGTCTTTATTAATATCAGCATATTCAGGTGTATCTAAAAAGAAATAGGTTAAAAGACCGTGGCCGATTGATGAGTCTTCATAGGAGAATTCTTCTTCTCCTGCGGCACTTAAAACAAGGGCATTTAACGGAGGAATATCGGATGAGCTTGCATTGTTTACGGTATAATCGGAGTACAGAGTAAAAGCTTCTTTTATTATATTCACATCCATGGGGTCTATTTCCCCAAGAAATTTTTGCGGTACTCTGTCCACCTCAAGGTTGTTTCCAATGAATCCCCCGGAATTGCAGGAATCGAGCATTACAACTTTTCTGGATGTTTGAACTTTTCTAAGAGCAGCAGCAAGGCCGTCATCATTAAAAGTTTTTGATTCGTCCAGGAGAAG
>QNBI01000020.1 GCA_003641675.1 Spirochaetota bacterium
ATCTGACTTTTTTGAGCTTCTACCGAGACGGAAATCTCCTACCCTCTGCATAATTGGATTACCACCGCCCACCTGCATTGCGGATTTGCCCAAAATAGATGCAAAATTCTGCCCGCTTCTAATAGGGTCTGTTAATTTAATTGTACGGAGTACGGCGAAGTTAACAAGGCCGTTGGCTTTTCTCTTTTTAGAGAAGGAGTGCCCGTTTACAGAGTAATAGCCGTCGTACTTTTCTTTTACAACATAGGCTGCGCCTGAATTTGTGCAGAATGTCCTTGTCTTGTTGGGAAATATGAATTTGGGATCATAGTAGTCGCGGACTATAGCGTAATAATCCTCTCTCGTTTCAAGTCTTATCCCGATATCAACTATGTTATCCGCATATTCAATTCCGAGTTCATCCATCCATCTCTGTAAAAATGCAAAACCTGCTCTCCCGGGGGCCGCAATAATATTATGAAATATCAGCCTGCGCTTATCTGTAATAAGCGTACTGCCTTTGAGTGTTATAGCTTTTTCCCTGAATGAAAAATCAACTCCGAGCTCTTTTAGTTCCTTCGTTAAGCGGCGAATGAGATATACGGCATTATCCGTTCCTACATGGGCCTGTTTAATTTTTAGAAGCTTTACGCCGAGCCTCTCTGCCCTGCGCTGGTATATATCTATATTGTTGAAATTCATGAAATCTGGTTTAAGTTCTTTTTCCACTTCTTTTAAAAGAAGTTCCGCCCTTTCTTTATCCCAGAGACCTTCGGGAAAACCGACGGGGTATGTATAGTTCTGCTTGCAGTCATTACGTAAGCCTCCGGAGCTCATTACGAGTTTATCTATTATTAGAATTTTGAGTTCTGAGTGTCTTGCAAGGCGGAAAGCAGCCCCAAGACCTGCAGGTCCCGAACCTATAATAATTACATCATACTTATCATTATTCATAATTACAGAAAGTTACAGTATCAATCTAAAGACAGATTGTAAAGCAGTCAACTTGGAATTTAATGTAATGTTATCTTTAGTATAAGTATATTACTTGAAGCATGCAAATGAGCATTATAGAATGTAAAGATATAGAGAATACCAAGGCGGGACCATGAAGGGTGGAGATAGTATACTCATTGTAGTAAGGGGATTTAATGGATAACTCGGAAAAAGCAAATATAAAGATAGATAAACTTTTACGGTCAAAAAGAAGGTCTGTGGGGCTGGAAATCACAGGTGAAGCAGTGCTTGTTGTAAGAGCTCCTTTGGGCCTGAGCCGTAGAAAAATAGAAGAAATTGTCGGTAAAAAGAGAAAGTGGATAGAGAAGAAAGTAAGGCAGATTAAAGAAAGAAACGGCAGATTGAGCATGAAAACCTTTAAATCCGGTGAGCATTTCTACTATCTTGGCATGCAGTACCCTCTTTTTGTTGATAATTTCAAAAGCATTAATCCCGGAAACAGTAATTCCAGAAACCCTCTTAAATTTGATAATAAATTTGTTCTTAACGGAAAGTATCAGCATACAGCCCGTGAACAATTTATTGCCTTTTATAAAAAGAAAGCTATTGTATTTATAGAAAAACGTGCTGCTTTTTATTCGAAGGTATATGGACTTAGATACAGAAGAATCAGTATTACAAGAGCAGAAAAGCGGTGGGGCTCATGCAGCAGTAAGGGTAGTATAAATTTCAGCTACAGACTCATAATGACGCCTCCGGAAATTGTAGATTATGTTGTTGTCCATGAACTTGCTCATCTAAAACATCATAATCACTCCGGAAAATTCTGGCGGGAAGTAGAAAAAATGCTTCCTGAGTACAGGAGCCGGAGAAACTGGCTTAAAAAGAATGGGTTTCTCTTTCACTTTTAAGAGAGAAACTATATATATTATCAATTAAGGAAGATATGTAATATGATTAAAAAGAATATCTTTATAACATTTATTTTATTTGTTTTGCTAGCCCGGGGATTTACAAACGGGAATGAGGAAAAGAAAAAAAGCAGCGAAACTAAAACAAGCTGGAAAAACAGACGCAGGATAACGGAAAAGCGAATTCGGATAAAAAAGGTAATGCAGATGTTGTCTTCGTCCAGGCAGAGGAACAGAGTAACGGGACATGGACATTTCATGTAACAGTAGAGCACCTGGATACGGAAATCGATTAAACACGTATAGCTTTAGTCGGAAATGATGAAATAAAATTGAAAATAACTTGAAATTATTGTGATATTTTTTATAATTCTATTTTTACACAGCACCCGGAAAGACTGGCCGGTTTATGTTCAAAAGACCCGGCAGCATTAGTTTTTACCAAGGTAACTAAAAGTTATCCGGTAAAGCTTAGGAAAGGGGAGTGAAAAATGAATTTTAACTATATTATGCTATTAGCCTCTGCCGGAGGTATTCTCGCACTTGGGCTTGCGTTCTTTAAAACTTTATGGATATTTAAACAGCCTGTAGAGGATGAGAAGTTAAAACGCATTGGTGGCCATGTTGCAGAGGGAGCCATGGCTTTCCTCGCTAAAGAGTACAGTGTTCTTCTGCCCTTTGTAATTGTTGTAACAGTTTTGCTCGCTGTATTCAACAGAGGAGTCTTGCGTCTGCAGGCGCTGTCTTTCGCAGCAGGGGCTCTCTGTTCTGCTCTTGCAGGGTTTATCGGTATGAAAGTAGCTACCGCATCTAACTCACGCACAACATATGCGGCAAAGAGCGGACTCAATAAAGCTTTTAAGGTAGCATTTTCCGGCGGAACTGTTATGGGAATGAGTGTTGTAGGGCTTGCTCTGCTCGGCATTTCCTTTACATTTGTTGTTGTTTTTAAAGTTGTATCAGGAAGTGCCGCCGGAGACAGCACATCTGTGGAAAAGACTGTCCTGGATTCTCTTGCCCGGTCGGTGCTTTCCATATTGGCAGGTTTTTCCCTTGGCGCGTCTTCTATTGCCCTCTTTTCCAGAGTCGGAGGTGGAATTTTTACAAAAGCCGCCGATGTGGTGGCTGACCTTGTTGGAAAAGTCGAAGCGGATATACCGGAGGATGACCCCAGGAACCCTGCAACAATTGCGGATAATGTCGGAGATAATGTCGGGGATGTTGCCGGCCCTTCGCGGCATTACGAGGGAAAGTTAATATTTGCAGATTTAGATATTAATTTTAGGAACCCCTATTTTGATATAGATAGAGGGCTTGCAGGGCTTGTCCCTCATGCAGACGGCTGTCCCAAAGCAACAAAGTTTATTTCAACCTATAGGGTTTTAGAGCATATAGATTTTAAAGCAATTGGAAATCTATACCTTACAACTCCGGATGCAGTTACTCTTAAATTAACGGGAGCCAAACATGAAGTTCTGCATCCAAAGGGGAATTTAAGAATATTTGCAGAGATTGATCCTCTAAAAATGCTGCTCCTCACCGACTATGACTTTATGGAATTCGGAAAATTTATAACAACTCCCAATAACCCGAAAGGAGCGCCTAAGATATTTTATACACAGATTGATATTGATATAGATGAATTTTTAAAGGATATTAAGCAGCATCCATTTGTGGGTATGCCTATTGAGACACTGCATCCTTCTAAATTAAGGGATGCAGTATATGAAATGAAGGATAACCCTGAAAAACGTACAAAGGGATTAAGTTTGTACAGCTCATTGAATAGTATCCCATACAGGTGTCTCCGTTACGGATTTATGTTTGCAGATCAGAATGATTCGAAGTTTTTTCCCCTTCCGAAACAGGAGGAGATAGAAAAGATTAATTACAAATTCTGGCGCAGTATGTAACATAGTTTGCAGCTGCATCTTTAACTGCACACTTTAGAATTCCTCAAAGTCCTCATCAAGCTCATCTTCCAGACTTTTTTCCTCCTCTAAAAAACTTTTTGGCATGTTTCCCTTTTCCTTTTCTTCATTGTGTATGGTAGCCGGGGTTTGTGGGGCTTCTAGCTGTTTCGGCGGTTTTCTGTTAACCTTAAGGAAGTTAATGGTGTTTTTGAGCTGTGATACTTCTCGTGCAAGGATATCCGCCGATGCGGCCAGTTCCTCCGAAGAAGCCGCATTGTTCTGAACAACTTTATCCATATCTATAATAGCCTCTGTTATCTGTTCTGTTCCTATATCCTGCTCTCTGCTTGCAGCGCTTATCTCCTGAACCAGTTCCACGGTCTGTTCGATCTTCGGAACTATGGTTTCAAAAAGAGTTCCCGCTTTCTCTGAAGTTGAAACGCTGGAAGATGAAAGCTCGCTTATCTCGGCAGCGGCCTTCTGGCTTCTCTCCGCAAGCTTTCTTATTTCTGCTGCTACAACGGCAAATCCGCGGCCATGTTCTCCGGCTCGTGCAGCCTCTATTGCGGCATTTAAGGCAAGGAGGTTGGTCTGCCGGGCAATCTCCTCTATTATTACTATTTTTTCCACAACTTCCTTCATAGACTTTACCGTTTCTGCAACTGCTTCGCCTCCCTCTTTAATATGTTCTGCGGCTTTTTTGGTAATCTCCTCTGTCTGCGCCGCATTCTGGGCATTCTGTTTTATATTGGAGCTCATCTCTTCCATGGAAGAAGATATTTCTTCTATGGAAGAAGCCTGCTGGGTGGCTCCCTGTGCAAGTCCTTGAGCCGATGAATTAACCGACCGGCTTGTTTCTGCAACTCTATCTGCTGAGTTTTTTATGTTTACTGTTAATTCTGCAAGCCCTTCGATCATTTTCTGCATGGCACGCAGCAGTTCGCCTACTTCGTCCTTTCTTCTTGTTTTAATACTTACAGTTAAGTCCCCGTCTGCAACTGCAGATGTTATACGTACGGCTTTGATTAATGAACCGGCCATTAACTGTACGAGCACAAAAATTAAAAGAGAAATAATTAAAATTACTCCTGCAAAAAAGACGCCGAAGAAAATTTTAAAGTTGGAGAGTTTTCTGTTTGCAGCATTATTGAGATTATCAAGTTTTGTCTGCTGCTGCAGCACATTGTATGCGGCAACAAAGACTGCTACAGTATTTGCCGAGTAGTCTCTTATAGGTTCGGCAGCAATTAAATATTCGCCGGTACGTTTGGTAATCCGTGAAGAATGCGCATTTACCAGGATTTGTTTGTTTATAAGAGGGCTTGTAATGCTGGAATCTGTAGCACCTATAAGGACAAAGGCATTACCTATTACAGGATATTTCCCCGGGTCGTTTAGAGTTTTGGCAATTGAAAGTTTATCGGCATCCAGGTATACAGCATAGTATAGGTTGGTTGATATTCTTAAGTTTTGGATAACATTATGAAAGGGTATTAGTACTTCGCATGACCCTAAGTGGCTCCCGTCTGTTGCTGTCACCGGAACGATACCCCGTATTATCGGGCCTTCTAAACCTACCTCTATACCGCTAATCGGGGCATAAGGGGGGGTGTTTACTTGTACAATAGTTTTTCTAAAGGGTGAAATATCATCGGAAACATCGAGTTTTTTACCGTCACGGATAATCTGATATCCGTTTTTCCATAGCCTTACGAGACTGTGCGCATTTGGAAGGTGAAAGTGCAGTTTTAATTCAGCTTTCCCGACACTGTTGTAACCTTTAAGAATCGGCTTAAAAAGAGTACGGAGCATTTCCCGGGCCTTCTGGCAGTGAGCATCTGCCTCATTATTTATATTTCCGGAAAGTGCAATTCTGTATGCGTCTTCCACTCC
This sequence comes from Spirochaetota bacterium, assembly GCA_003641675.1. Taxonomy (GTDB): domain Bacteria; phylum Spirochaetota; class Spirochaetia; order SZUA-6; family SZUA-6; genus SZUA-6. Next base: position 5,654 of record QNBI01000020.1, read on the forward strand.
TGGTATTTTGGAAAACAGGGTTGCTTCTTCCAGAGCTTTTTCACCGGCGCTTTTAATGAGCAGACGTGTGTCTTCCAGATAATTGCCTATGATTTTCTGTTCCTGGGCATTGGTTAAATCTTTTTCTACTCTTATTTCATATGCAGTAAGTTCTTTAAAAGAGTTATATATTATAAAGTAACCGAGTATTCCCGCAGCTGCCAGAAGCGAGATAACCGGAATTAATATTTTTGCCCTTGTTTTCATCTAGAGGAGCCTCCTGAACGAATAATACAGATATATTCTATAGTTAAATATTATACATCTTAAGGAGTGAATGCAAATCTTTTAATTAGTGCAATTATTTGAAAAAAAATTTAAACAGTGATATTATATAAATTAAGAAGTACAGTACTACTGGTATTTTAAATTTAAGAATGGATACGGAGATTTCCATGCATATAAAAAAAGTCTGTTTTGTTTTACCTTTAATGTTGATTTCTCTGACAGCTATATTCGGCGAGTCTGTGTATAAAAAGAAAGAAATTGCTGTTTTTAGATTAAGCTACTACCAGTGGAGTATCCCCAACAGAGTTTTAGGCAATATAGACGATGAAATAAATGCGGTTTTTACAGATTTAGGGCGTTTTAATGTTATAGGAATGACATACCGGCTCGATGAAAACGATGTTAATACATTTATAGACAGTATAAAGAAATACAAGGAAGAAAATGTAGAAATCCCGGAAAAGGTGCAGATGGGTAAAGAATATTTTACAAAGGCCGATATGAACAGGCTTATATCCTCTTTTATAGTTGTAATACCCTCTGTTTCGTATTTTAATCTGGAGCGTATAAGGGGAGTGACTTCAGGGAAGTATAAGGCTGTAATTAAAACTTCTTTTACATTTGTGGATGTGGAAAAGGTAAGAACAATATCTGTGGTTTCTATAGAAACCACAGGATACGATGATAATCCAAATACAGCTGTAAAGGAAGCTGTTAATGACATAGCGGCAAGATTGGTTTTTGAGATTCGTAAAATACCCGATTTTCAGCTGCGCAGCGGCGTGCTGGAAGTGAGAGGGGGTGACGTTATTATTGAATTCGGAAAAGATATGGGTGTAAGAATAGGTGATGAATATTCCGTTACAAGAGCCCGTATTCTTAAGTCCGGAAAATCATATACAGAAGAAAAAGCCCTTCTTATTGTGAAAGAAGTTAACGATGAAGTTTCTGTTGCAAAGGTAATTTATACAAAGGGGAAAATAGAGGAAGGGGATCCTGTAAAGGAGATCCCTCGTCTGGGGCTTGATACAACCCCGTATTTCCATGCTGCAGTAAGTGATGGAATATATGCACAGGTTGGGGTAAGGCAGAGTATTACAAGAGGGTTCTACAGATTCCGGCCGATTTTAGGGTTGGAGGTTCCTCTAATGGATTACGGGTACTCCGGCCTGCCAGTGAACATGTATGTGGGAGGTGAAATGAATCTTTACCTCTGGCGTTTCCAGTTTGTGCCGGTAATAGGGGCCGGAATCGGCGGCTCTATTCCTATGAACAGTGATAGTTTCAGGTTAACACATGTGGGAGGTCTTGCAGGCGTCACGGTTTCTTATTTGCTGAACGATAGTATAAAATTTGTTTTGGATTTGGGCTATCTTGAATGGCTTGGTATTGGAATAATGAGTTACGGAGGTATATTTACAGGCGGAGGGGTAACATTTAAATATTAGCTTTAATGGAAGGCTTAAATTGAAATGTGAAGATTTTCGTGGCTGGTTTAAATGGAAATGCGAAGGTTTACATGGAAGGTTTACATGGAAGGTTTACATGGAAGGTTTTGATAGAAGGTTTTTAAATATAAAGGGGGATTAATGAATATTTTAAAAAGAGCGGTATCTTTTGCGGCTTTATCTCTTCTTCTCATCCTTATTCTTGCCTTTGCTGTTTCATGTGCAACTGTTAAAATTCCCGCTGCAGAAACATCTGCTGTTCCTCCGGCAAATAAGGTCTATAGCGGTTCAGGGAAAAGCACATCGCTAATAGAAGCAATAAATCTTGCAAAGATGGATGCGGTAAGAAAGGCCGTTATAGATATTATAGGTGTTGCCAATGAGCGGGCAAACAGGGATGTTTTAAACGAGGTTCTGTATAATACGAAGAATCCCAATGCATTTATTATTACAGATACCTATAAAACGCTGAGGAAGGATAAAATAGGCAGCAGTTATATTATTGAATGTGAAGTTGCTGTAAACGGTGATGCTGTGAAAAATACCTTAAGGGCAAACGGCCTGCTCGGAGGTGAGACGGAAACGAAGGCAGAGCAAACCGAAGAGGCCGCGGCCGTTTCCAATGCCAAAACGAAAAAACAGGCTGCATCGATAGCCGCTTCGGGTGTTGTTAGTAAAGCCGGAGCCGCTGTTTCCGGGGAGGAAGAAGCCTTAACACCGGAGGAACAGCGATTAATACAAATGTATGTCGGCAATATGACATATATGGTCTATTTCAACGAGGAATCAAAGGAAAATCCATTTTATATGAAAGCCGCAGTAGGTATTGCAGATGAATATCTGACATCACACTCTATGGAAGCAGTTGATTTTAACCAGATTGAAAAATTAAAAAAGGATCAGCAGAAGGTCTATGAAGAGGAAACCGGCAAATCTATAAGTATTATCCAGTGGATTGCCCAGAAATTAAATGCCGATATCTACATAGAAATAGATGGCATTACCATTGGCAAGAGATCCGGCGGTAATTTCTACGGCCAGGCAAGCATTACTCTTAAAGTTTTCGAAGCTTCTACAGGCAGGCTCTTAGGCTCTGTTCCGTGGAACAGTCCGAAAACATTCAGTACGGCTTCCGAAAGAACGGCCCGTATTAATGCACTGCAAACAAGTGTCTATAAGGCTATGCCGATAGCCATACAGCAGGCTCAGGCATATATGGCCAAAGCTCTGCGGAACGGTATTAAATACGAACTAATTGTCCAGAATACATCCGACCCCAGGCTAATGAATCTGTTTCGAAGAAAACTTAAAAAGAAGGTGAAAAGCATAAAAACTGTGTCACAGTCTGTGCAGGAAACAAAATATTATGTTTATTATATAGGCGGGCTTGAGGATCTTATTGATATAATTTACGATGTTGCAGAAACTATTCCGGGGCTTGAGAATATGGAGCAGGTCCTGCTCAGGGGGAAAAGTGTAACCTTTGATACCGGATTGTAGTATATATTTTATGGTGTGTACTCTGTATTTCACACAATAAGTACTGCCTGCACGTAACCAATGGTTATGTGCGGTATAAGGCGTTGCCTTATAGGGATATCTATTTTATAGGAGTAAACTAATGAAAATGAAAAAACTTATCTTTCTGCCTCTTGCGGTAATTGCTGTTTTTTTTAGTTCCTGCGCCGGTTCGCCCAAGGTTGAGAAACCGGCTATGATTCAGGAAGCAAAACCGGAAATAATTGATGATCAGTATCACGGTGCACGGGAAACACCGGACTGGGTATTCCTGGACGAAAATGAACTTCTCACTAAAGAGAAAGATTACTACGTGTTTAAATTCCAGGAGACGGGCAAAGATCTTGACGGTTTAAAACTATGGACAAGGGGTTTTACAGCATCATCGGAAATAGCCCGCCTTGTCTCCACAAAGGTAAAGGATAAGTTTGTGGGTGCTGCGGCAGGCGATAAGGATAAACTGGAAACCTATATGGAAGAGGTTGTGAAGAGTGTATCCCAGGCGCAGTATTCCGGCGCTCTCAGGAAGGCTTCGTACTGGTGGCAGATAAGAAAAGTAAAAGTAGACGGTACTGTGGAAGATGTGTATGAGTATTACCTGCTCTACTGTGTTCCCAAGGATCAGATAGACAGTGCAATAGAGAGGGCTTTACAGGATATGGATAAAAAGGTAAAGCCTAAAAGTGAAGATGAAAAAACAGCCCGCTCCAGGGTAAAAGAGGCGTTCAGTAACGGCTTATAGAAAGTGATTTGCCGGAATGGCAGGAAAATCGTATGTAAGTTTATACGTCTGGATGTTTAGCGGGTAAAAAATTATCTGTAAAAGCGGAGGCTTAAGTTTTGAAGGGTATGAAAAATAAATTGGGGATAAATTTACTCCTTATTGTCTCGGCGGTATTAATAGCTTCCTGGCTTATTTCAGGATGTGCAACGACTGCGAAAAAAAGCGGCAGGGGGAGCTCTTTAAAAACTGCTCCGGAATGGGTGTTTACTCCCCCGCAGTCCGATAACAGATACATGTATTTCACCGGCTCCGGTACAAGTAAAACGGGGGATACGGCAGAAGGGGAACAGATTGCCAGGGGAGAAGTCCTGGATGCAATAATGCGTTATATGGGAGTAAAAATTACTTCGGAGACCACTGCTGTTGCGAAGGGTTCTCTAAATACCTTTAAAACGGATATTACCCAGACACTAACTTCGAAAAGTTCGGGGAGAATTACAGGATTGCAAATTAAAGACCGCTGGATAGAGAAAAAGGACAATTCTGTTACAGTGTATATCCTTGCAGAGTACGATAGAAATGAAATACTTAAAGAGAAAAAAAGACTGGAAAAACTCTTTCAGGAAAAAATAGAAGCTGTAAGCAGACCGGAAAGAGAAGGTGATAAGTTTAAGAAGGAAGGAAACTACTACAAGGCGTCTTTGAAGTATTTGGAAGCATCCGCTGCAGCTTTTAAGTCGGATATAGCAAATGCGGATATAAAGTTTGAACGGGCGATTAATAAGGCCAAAGATTCTCTCTCTAATATTTCCCTTATTAAACTTAATGATAATCTTTCCGGTTTTGCAGGGAAACCTATGCCGGAAGCTTTTAAGGTTAAGGTAGTTGCCGGAACTGTTGAAAGTGATCCGGGCATACCGGATGTCAGCATAAGGGTCTCGTATACAGAGTTTAACAGAACAGGCAGAAAGAAAGTAAAAAGTGCAGTTATAAAAACTAATTCTAAAGGTTATGCCTCCTTTGTACATCCTGTTCCGCAGTTTGTGGGCTCTTCCAAAGTTTCTATGATGATAGACATAACATCTTACCTAAGAGTGCTGGAGAATGTTCCGGATAGGTTTCAGGATATGGTGGACAGTTTGTCCGAAATTGCATTAAAGAAAAAGGTTGTTTTCAGATTTACTGTCGGCTCCCTTGCACGAAAAATACCAATGGGCATTGTAGTTGCAGATCTGGATGCTTCGGGAAAACCTATAGATGAGGCAGAAACAGAAAGCGGGCTTTTAGGAGTTTTAACCGGAGTAAAATTTAATGTTACTCAAATTCCTGTGGATAAGTGGAAAATAGCAGGCAAGAATGATAATGATGTTATTTCACTCATTAAAAATGTCGCCGGTATAAAAGTGAAACGGGTTATTTTCGGGTATGGTAAAATTTCGGGATACGAACAGGATAAAGGGACTATAATTGTTAAAGTCACAGGTTTTGTAAAGGTTGTAGATATAGACAGTAAAGAAATTTTACTCTCTGTGGATAAAACAAAGAGTGCTCTGGGTTCCAATGTATCCGCTGCCCTGTCCGCTGCATTTCATAAATTAGGTGAAGACCTTGGGAAAGAGATAGCAGATAAGCTCCGGTAAAGTCCTGGGCCGGTTTCCTTCTGCTGTCTGTCTTGCTGGCCGATCCACTGTTCACCATGTCGTCTGCTCGGAAGTTTACTATACCATCAGGGTGCTGAAGTACATTATGTATAATGCATAATTGCGCGGGCGAGTTGCAGGGGCAAGTTACACAGGAATGCTACACAGGAATGCTACACAGGCCGGGCAATAATAATATCTTTATTCTTTAGTTCGGAGAGGAGGAGAGAGGGATTATTGGAAATGTAGCCGGAGACTCCGAGGTTTATTAGCCTTTCCAGGGGTTCTGTATCATTTACGGTCCATGCTATAACAGGATTATGAAAAATACTCGAGTGCATATAGAAAGTTAAAGGGTTAATAAGCTTATAGTAGGGTTGAATAAACGAAGAGCTTGTAAATAATCTGCCTGCACCGTACCTTAAGATAAAGGGGATTTTTTTACTCCTTGAGTATATTAAAGATACCGAAAAAGAAGGGTCCATTTTTTTTACAGTCTTAATGGAAAAGGGATTAAACGAGGATATAATGCAGTTTTTTTCCAGTCCGAATCTTTTTACCATACGGATAAGTTTCTCTTCCAAAAGGCCGGTTTTAACTGTGTCTG
>QNBI01000021.1 GCA_003641675.1 Spirochaetota bacterium
AAGAGTATCAAAGAGTATTAAGGGAAGATAGATCGTCGGTTTTTCCTCCCATTTAGGCCCCTGGCCTACATGCGATATTACCGTTACTCTGTCTGTCACATGATAGAAAGTAGGCAGCCCGCGTTTTTCTCTGATAACCGCAAAACGTCTTCTTTTTAGATTTTCATCGTTAATCTCTGCTAATGCAAGATGGATAAAATACACGGCATTTATTAATCTTAAAGAGAGACGGACATCCTTTTTAAGCTCTGCAAAGTTCTCTGTACCATCACGGGCAATACTTTTTAATATTGAGTTTTTAAAATCGGAAAATGAAGACTGTAAAGGAGAAATATTCGAATTAAGAGTTATAGCTGAAAGAATCTCTTTATCCGGGAAAAAAGGAAAGGCTCTGTTTTCTTTAAATGCCGTATCAATTTCTAACTTTATCTTATCGGACTGTACAAAATTTTTGCTGAACTTCTCTGTATCATAAATTTTTATCAGGAAAGAATCCTGTACGATTATCCCCATTACATTATTCTTTTAACCACACCTTTATGTTCTTGCCTTCACCGGAAAAGCCCACTTTATTCTCACGTGCGAGCCATCCCAACGCTTCATAGAGCAGATCATTTGCCAAATTCGTTCTATACTTAAGTTTAGGAATTGACATTCCAGTATTAACGTCCTCTGTTGCCTGCCATGCCTTAAGCGCCTGCCAGACTTCGCCTGCAGCATTGCCTATCATTTCCACAACATCCACTTTTTTTCTCCTCCTGATTTTTGCATTAAGAAAAGTAACTTTACAACACTTTTACTCTAACTATATATTCAATTATAACTATAATAGTATTCTATATTCAACCACGGAGCGGCAAATAATGAAAGAATTAAAAAAATACGAATGGCTTTTAACCAACAGTAAAGGGGGATACGCATTGGGTGAGAGCAGCCTAATAAACTCACGAAAGTATCACGGCCTCTTAACAGCATCATCCGAAGAGCTTAAACGCACAAACCTTGTATCTGCGGTTGAAGAAAAATTTGAAGTCATGGGAGAAACTTTTTTTACAGACTCTAACCGTTACTTAGACACAATATACCCGGGGGGCAGAAGCTATCTTGAATACTCAAGTCTCCGTCCATACCCTGTTTTCCGCTACAAATTCTTAAGCTCAAGAGGCCGGGTTACAATTCGTAAAGAGATTCTCATGGACAGTGACGAAAATATCGTTCTTTTAAGATATGCAAATACTGGTAATCTCATGCTTCACTTTTCCTTTCACTATAAACTATCCCTTAGGGATCACCATCATGTGAATAACCCGGGTTTATTCGACTATGTCCCGGTAGAAACGGAAATCGCTATACGCGACAGCTGCAAATTCGGCCGCGCGAAGAGAACCGATAACGGTACGGAAGTTTATATTTACGTTTTTCAGGGTTCTCTTGTAAATGATCCCTTAATTTACCGCAATATATTCTATGAAAAGGAAGCCTCCAGAGGCTATGATTCCATAGAAGACCTCTACTCACCCTTTTTGCACAGGGGTGCTGTTAATCCCAATGAACAGCTTGATATTGTACTATCTTGCCGTAAATTAACAGAACCGGAAGTAAAAATTATCAGGAAAAAAATTACAGACAGATATACCCAAAAACTTAAAAACCGAAGCTACCTGCAGATACTTGCGGAGATGCTTGAGGATTTTAAATTAAACAAAGATATAATTGCAGGTTATCCATGGTTTTCCGCATGGGGAAGGGATACTATGATATCCATGGAAGCCTTTACATGCAGAAAGGATAAAACAGATTATGCTTTTTCTGTTCTTACAAGCTATGGAGAGGAATTAAAAAATGGAATACTTCCCAATGTAAAGGGCGAAGGAGGTGCCGGACAGAATTACGACACGGTAGATGCCTCTCTTTGGTTTGTAATAAGGGCCTATGAGATTTTTTCACATCTGGATAAAGAAAAAAAGCAGATTCTCTTTAAATACTGTAAGGATATTTTCTTAAACTATGCATTCAACAAAAACCTGCCGTTCTTCTATGATCCGGCAGACGGCCTTATATCACTAAAAGCGGATAGCGGAGCCGCACTTACATGGATGGATGCAAAGGTGGACGGCGTGCCTGTTACACCCCGCTACGGAAAACCTGTAGAGATAAATGCCCTCTGGTACAATACGGTTGCTATAGTTGCCTGGATGGCTTTTAAATTGGGAGAAAAAACAATCAGCAGCAGTTACAGCATATATACAGAAGACCTTGAAAAAACCGCTAATCTCATAAAGAAAAGCATGAGCAAATTCTACATTAACGGCATTTGGTGCGACCGCATAGAGAATGATACACCTGTTCCGGAGATAAGACCGAATTTTGTCATAGCATGTTCTCTTCCCTTTGATTTTATAGATACAGAAGGGCTTAAAAAGGCATACCTTACAGCCAGGGAAAAGCTGCTCACCCCTTATGGCCTTAGAACTCTCAGTGAAGATTCTTCGCAGTTTAAAGGTTCTTACGGCGGAAGCCAGAGGATAAGAGATTTGGCATATCATCAAGGGACTGTCTGGGCATGGCTGCTGCTTCCGTATGCAAAACTTTTACTAAAGCTTAAACGGAAACACGAGCAAACAAATACTGAATTAGAAAGAATAACCTCTACCATAAAAGAGAAAATCATTAACGGCGCTTATGCATCTGTTGCCGAAATCTGGGACGGAAAAAATCCAGAGGAACCCAAAGGGACTCCGGCTCAGGCCTGGTCTGTTGCAGCTATGTACTGCATAGAAAGAATAAGGCAGAAGGCTAATTAGCCATGACAGTTCTTATGCTCTGCTGGGAATTTCCTCCTTTTATCGCAGGCGGACTGGGTATTGCCTGTCACGGTATTGTAAAAGCCCTTTTAAAGCTTGGAATTAAAATAGACCTCTTTCTACCTGCTCGTTTTCCGCTTTATTTTAGGCTGGAATGGCCTGAAAATGCTGATAATCTAGAACCTGTTTTCTTCTTAAAAAGAGATGAAATAAATTTCCGAAGAAAAAAATTTCTTTCATACAGGGACAAACTCAAGTATTTGGGTCTAATACCGGGCTCAGGGCCTTATCTCTACAATAATGGGCTTATGAAACGGGTAATTAATTTTAAAGAAACGGTTTCCCGTTTTGCACATAACTTGAATTTTGATATTATCCATGCCCATGACTGGCTCACATTTCCGGCAGCTCTTTTTCTAAAACAAAGAGTAAAAAAACCCTTTACAGCTCATATTCATTCTACAGAATTCGATCGGTCCTGCGGAGGCGGGAATGAACTGATAAAACAGATAGAGCACGCAGGCCTTACTGCTGCCGACTTAATTTTAGCGGTATCGGGTTATACAAAATCTATTTTAGCCGGAAAATACGGAATAGAAGAAAATAAAATACATATAGCATACAACGCATATTCACTTACTAAAAATATCGAGACAGGCAGAAAAACACTTAAAGAACCTTTAGTCATGTTTTTAGGCAGGCTTACAGAGCAGAAGGGCCCGCAGTATTTTCTACTAACAGCAGAGAAAGTGCTTAAAAAACTCCCCGGAGTTACATTCGTAGTAGCCGGTGAGGGGAATTACAAAAAAGAACTTATAAAAAAAGCCGAAGAATACCGGATACAGGACAAAGTCCTTTTTACAGGATTTTTAGAGAGGGATGAAGTTGCAAATTTTTTATCGGCTGCAGATATTCTGCTTATGCCGTCGGTTTCCGAACCCTTTGGAATAGCTGCTCTTGAAGCCATAGAATTCGGCACGGTAGTTATAACCTCAAGAAGTGCTGGAATTACAGAAGTTGCCGAATCTGTTTATAAGACAGATTTCTGGGATACGGATACTATGGCGGGAATTATTATAAATTTGCTGAAAAATCCTGAGCAATTAAAGGATCGGATAGACCAGAGTAAAAGAGAAATAGAAAATATCACATGGCATAAAACTGCACAAAGAATTGTTGAGTTATATTTAGACATAACTAAGAGTTTGTGATATAAGACAGGTTACCGACTGATATTTTCTAATGCAAGTATCCGTACGTTAAAAAGGAGAAATGTGATGTTTTTAAAAAATATTTTCGTTAACCCGCGCTTTCCGGAAAAACTGGATAGGCTCTTTGAACTTGCATATAATATATGGTCATTATGGGACGATGATGCACTCGATCTTTTTGATAGAATAGATACGAAACTCTTTAGGGATTTTAATAAAAATCCTGTCCGGCTTTTGCACCAATTAAGTGAGGAAAAACTTGAAGAGCTGGCAGCAGACGATGCATTTTTATACGACCTTAATACAGTATTTGAAAAGTACAAGCTGTACTCCGAGCACGGCAAAATATATACCGAAGAATTTAAAGACTCTGCTGTAGCATATTTCTCCATGGAATTCGGTCTGCATAAATCTGTTCCTATCTATGCGGGGGGTCTTGGAATACTCTCAGGAGATCATCTAAAAGGAGCATCCGACCTTGGTATTCCAATTATCGGAGTGGGCCTTTTCTACAGGTACGGTTATTTTGACCAGCATATAAATCCCAATGGAATACAGGAAGAGGCATTTACTGAAAATAATGTTTACTATATGCCCATTAAGGAATTAAAGGACTTGCAAGGGAAATCCGTGTATATCTCCGTAGATATCCTCGGTACACCTGTAAAGGTGAAGGTGTGGCAGATTAAAGTAGGCCTTATAAAACTCCTCCTCCTCGATACAAATATCGAAGAAAATCCGTCGGAATACAGGGCAATCACGAACTACCTCTACGATGCAGACAGGGATAAAAGAATCCAACAGGAAATTATTCTCGGGCTGGGCGGACTGCGCCTTCTGGATGAACTAAATATAAAACCGTCAGTCTTTCATTTAAACGAAGGGCACTCTGCTTTTCTCATTATAGAACGGTTAAAAAGGCTAATAAAGAATGAAAAATACTCCTTTAATGAAGCGGCAGGCCTTATTAAAAGCAGTACCGTATTTACAACACATACACCTGTCCAGGCCGGAAATGAGAGTTTTCCTATTGAAAAGATAAAGAAATATCTGCAAAAGGATATAGAATCCATGGGAATTAATTTTGCCGATTTTCTGCAGTATGGTCTTTACAATAACAAAGATACCTTCTGGCTTCCAGTGCTTGCAATAAAATTTTCCCGGTATATAAACGGCGTATCAAAACTCCACTCGGAAGTCTCAAAACAGATGTGGAAAGACCTCTTTCCCAACAGAGTAGTAAGTGAAATCCCGATAACAAACGTTACAAACGGCGTGCATCACTCCTGGCTTTCCAATGAAATGCGTTATCTTTTTAAGCGCTATATAAGCCCGGATTATGTCTACTCTGGAAAAGACCAGGAGCTTTTAAGACGGGTGCTGGAAATTCCGGACGAGGATATCTGGGAAGCCCATATGCAGAGAAAGCGCGAAATGATTTCCTTTCTTCGCGATCTGTTCAAGGAGGAAGCCGTTAAAAAGGGCTATTCTCTTATAAGAATTAAAAAAATTCAGGAAATGCTCGACGTACGCACACTCACTATAGGCTATGCAAGAAGATTTGCAACGTACAAGAGACCTACACTCTTAATCCATGATAAGGAGAGATTAAAGAGTATACTCACCAGTACAAAAAAGCCTGTCCAAATTATTTTTTCAGGCAAAGCACATCCTGCAGACCTTGCCGGAAAAAATATGATAAAGGAAATAATAGACTACGCCAGAGAATATCAGGTTGAAGACAAGCTTATATTTATCGAAAACTACAACAGAAGGATAGCCGAGCATCTTGTCCAGGGCGTTGATGTGTGGCTCAATACTCCGATAAAACCGATGGAGGCCTCCGGAACCTCCGGTATGAAAGCCGGCATGAACGGCGTTTTAAATTTGAGCGTACTGGACGGCTGGTGGCCGGAGTGCTACAACTGTAAAAACGGATGGGCTATAACTGCCGGTGAAATATATACAAATCAGGATTTAAGGAATTTTGCCGAGGCTAACCAAATATATGATACGATAGAAGAGGAAATCGCACCACTTTTCTATGAACGTGATGAGCACGATATCCCAAGAGACTGGGTAGGGATGATGAAAGAGTCTATCTTTTCCGTGTACAAAGATTTTACCATAAGCAGAATGCTAAGTGATTATACGCAGAAATTTTATCTTCCTGCTATTGAAAAAACCGAACGCCTTCTAAAGGACAATGGAGAGAGTCTTAAAAAGCTCATTGAAGAACACGAAAATATTCTCTCCTACTGGAAAGAAATCTATATTAAAGACATCTTCACAGACATAGATAAGCACGAGAATCTCTACACAAACGATACAATCCTGGTAGAGTGCTATGTTTATATCGATGACGCAGATGCAAATCTCTTTTCCGTTGAATTATGCTACTATTCGGAAAAACAGGAGAGGCTCGGGATTTCAAGTCTGGAATTCCAGGAAAAATATGCAGATAAAACGGCAAAGTATCGGGGAAAACTAACCCTTAAATCTTCCGGGCTTCAGAGTATTAACGTACGTCTGGCGCCGGCAAATGAGAATATACGAGAGCTCTACCCTGAACTCATAAAGTGGAAAGAGACATCCTCTCCACAATAGCCTCCCAGCCGAGTTTGTCTACATTTTCCTGTGCGGAATGGAGCAGCGATTTACGGTCAGAATCGCTTTTAGGTAGAGATTTAAAAATTTTATCCGATATATCTTTAAGTATTGCTTTTTCAATTTCGAACCGTCTATCTGCAGTTAATGTGTTAATTTCAGCGCTGCCGAGATACTTCGCAGAGTTTCCTATAAAATCTACTATGGAATAGTTTCCGGATTTTTTGCCGTTAAAGGCTTCTTTTAAGAGAAATGCCGAACCGCAGGAAGATGAAAGAACGGCAATTCCTCCAAAGGGTATAACCTCAAGCTGTGCAATTCCGAAGGGTTCGTATATGGAAAATCCGAACTCAGCATCCGAACCTATTCTTAAATCCTTAAAACCGGCCTCTTCCGGAACCCTTTCGCCACATCTTCTTCTGTTAAACCCGAACTGGTTTAGGAAAACTGCCTTAATATTTTTGGATCTTGCATTAAACAGAGAGAGAAAATCATAAATATCTTTCTCGGAACCCACAAGATCGGGCCAGCCTTCTCTGTGTATAACCGGCCATCCGTATTCTTTTTCCATAGAGCTCACTGCAGCAGGATCTCTCCCGGTTCCTATAAGGGATGTTAGAAGTATAAAGGCTCCTTTAATTCCGTAACTGTGAAATACTTCATCCAGAATGTACAGAAAAGTAATATCTCTCCATATTCCCTTGCTAATAACCAGCCTGGTGACATGGGTAAATACAATATCCGGTGTAAAATTAAAGAGATTTTCTATATAATTCTGAAGAAGTTTCCTGCTTTTAAGTTTTTCATCCGGATTAATCAGCTTAACCGGAATCCCGTTATACACAACCTTTACTTTATTTTCATCTGCCCCAGGAATAAAATACATATACTCATCTTTAACGAGGTCGCTTACTGCAAAAACGTAGTCAAAATTCACAGTACTCCTTACAAGTTCCGCCCTGTAATTATCCTTCTGGCTTCCGTAAACATCTTCAAAAGTTTTCCCTGCTTTGCGGTTCCTATACAGCTCAGGGTAAAAGGAGATATCATGTCCCTCATTGCCTTCAACAACCGTTCTGCATGGCGATACTTCATGGGCGTAGAAGATCGTCCTGTTGGAGTTCTTATCAGTTCCATTCATAAGTACCGAAAGGGCGGAAGGGACTCCCATATATTCATGGGCAAAATGGTAGAATTTATAGCTGTCCGGATAAAGAGCCTTTAAAATATCCAGATATGGAAGGGCAATTCTTACGTACTGTTCATAATCCCAGCTTGAATACCTGTTAGATTCAATTCCATACCTCTGCCACAGTTCGAATTTAAATTCATTGAGCCTTTCCTCATTTATACGGTTAATAGAAACAAGTACGGTATCCGCTCTGTTTGTTTTATTAATATTAAACTCATTTACAAGGACTCTCTTTCCGTATACAATATCAACCTTATAATCCCGGACAATACTGTAGAATTTTTCATGATACCCGCCGGAATCGTAGTTATCTATACTTGAATACATTACTTCGCCGTCCTTACCCAAACGGGAAGCTACATTTGCGTTCCGGTCAAACAGAGGACCGTACAGAAGAGTTTCCGCAAAAAATCCCTTATATTTATCCGCAGTACAGAGCCCGCTTATCACAGCTCCGATTCCTCCTATTTTCTGAACAGCTTCATGAGTGATATGCGCAGCTACATTCATTTCCCGACTCCTTTGTAAGAATAGTAAAAATATAATTCTTATCTGTATTAAAACAATAGCAAATTACCAGGAACTACATATTTATTATCATTAAAAAATATGCCACAGTATTAAATATGAAAAAAGTAACGGATTACTATGCAAAACTTGCTAAAAAAATGGGCTACCCTGCCAGGTCGGTCTTTAAGCTCGAAGAGATTCAGAACAAATACCATATTATAAAAAAGGAAGACGCTATTCTGGATATAGGCGCCTTTCCGGGAAGCTGGAGTCTGTACATGCTAAAAAAGCTACATGTAAAGGGGAAAATAGTTGGAATTGACCTTAAAAACACAGGGGGGCTTAAGAAATACAGCAACTATACCTACATACAGGGTGATATTACAGAAGAGAAAACGATTAATCTTCTTAAAAATTACGGCCCCTTTAATGTTATTATCAGCGATGCAGCCCCCTCCACTAGCGGAAACAAAGACCTCGATTCTCTAAGATCGCTTGAACTCGTCCGGGCTGTTGTTAATCTTGCTTATAAGGCTTTAAAAGAAGGGGGAAACCTTCTAATTAAACTATTTATGAGTGAGGATGCCAGTAATTACCTTGTAAAAACAAGAGAATTGTTCTTAAAAACCAAAAATTTTAAACCAAAATCCTCAAGGAGCGAATCCAGGGAAATTTTTTTTATCGGTTTCAATTTTAAAAGATTAAATAAAAAAAATACTTGATTGAGAATCAATTTCGTCTTATCATGAAAATAGCATCTAATCTTAGAAGGGTGCATTAATAAAAACTATCCTAAGGGGGCACATAAGATGAAACACAAAGTCTATCTGTTGGCACTAATCCTTCTCCTTACTCCATTCCTTATTTTTTCTCAGACCGTTCTTGTAAACGACGATTTTAGTTCGATGAACGGCTGGAAAGCATCTTACGGGAATTGGAAAATAGTAGATGGTAGACTTGCTCAGCTAAGCACTACTGCTGGGAAAGCAAAGATAGATCGATATGTTCCGCAGTCCGGGCTCATGCAGTACGAGTTTAACGTACACTACATAGACGGCGGTCTGGACAATTATGCAGGTTTCGGAATTCATGTATTCATAGATAAACCGGCAAAAGGGATTTCCTGGGGCGATGGAAAATCATTTCTTTTGTGGGTTACCTACGATCCGAAAGCATACGGCGGAACGGGCATGTACGGACAGGTGTATAAGAGTGAGAGCAATTCTTATATGTATCTAATGAAGGGCTACCATCAGGAGATACCTGTAAAAATTAGAATCGGAGGAAAGGATTATGTATATCTGGATACTGCATATGCGAAATACAATATTCCGATTAAATTCACCATAGATACAGCAACAGGTGAAGTTAAACTGTACGATCCGTTAATACCTAACTGGGTATGGAAATTCTCTCTCGGCGGTCCGCTGCCCAAGGGTTCCTACGTATCTCTTAGATCCAACAGTCTTGCTCTTAGTTTTGATGATTTTAAAGTCACAAAACTCAGATAAAACAGGCAGGCCCGGTTTTTAGGTCGGAGTTACGGTAAAAATTACAACAGTTATTTACAGGGGGTTATTCTTAAAGATGTACTATTAGAATAACCCTTTATTTTTATTTTTTTATACATTCAACATTAGAAATTATTCAATTATCGCGCATTATATACGATTAAACTAAGGTGGTTACTACTGTATGAAAATCGAAAAGGCAAAACTCTTTCATCTTAACATCCATTTCAAAGTGGACTTTGTTCATGCTATGGCATCACGGAGTTATTCCGATTCCATTATAGTTATGCTGGAAGGTGAAGGATTTAAAGGTTACGGAGAAGCCGTAGTACGTGATTATGTATCGGGGAGCCTTGGTGAAAAAACCGATATCCTAAGAAATGCAAGAACAGCCGCGAATGAGATAATTGAGCTGCTGGGCGTTAAGGAAAGGGATTTTACCGCTGCAGAACTAAAGAGGAATTTAAAAAGCCTTAAAATAGAAAACCCACACCTTCCGGTTTTATGTGCAGTGGAAACTGCACTTCTCGATATTCTCTGCAGAGAAGAGAAAAAGGATATTTATGAAT
This sequence comes from Spirochaetota bacterium, assembly GCA_003641675.1. Classification (GTDB taxonomy): domain Bacteria; phylum Spirochaetota; class Spirochaetia; order SZUA-6; family SZUA-6; genus SZUA-6. The sequence continues at coordinate 10,405 of QNBI01000021.1, forward strand.
TACTAACCACTCAGCCCCTTCGTGAAAGAGTCATTTACGGCGGAACATTGCCCATACTTCCCTTAAAAGCCGCAGAACAGCTACTAAATGGTTTTAAGAAACTTAAAATAACCAATTTAAGGGTAAAATTGAGCAACGACACAGAATACTCAAAGGAAATACTTAAAAAAGCAAGACATATCCTGGGAGAAAATTTCGATTTAAGGGTAGATGCAAATGCCTCATGGAATCTGGAAAGCGCCTTTTCCAACCTGAAGATATGCAGAGAATATGGTATCTTAACCGTAGAACAACCATTTAAAAGGGAAAGCGAGTATTTTCCAAAACTGCTAAACTCGCCGCAGGCCAAAGATTTTCACTTTGTTGCCGATGAATCTGCTCTAACAGAGGAAGATATATACAATGCATGGCGGAACAGAAGTTTCGATATGATCAATATCCGGCTGTCTAAAAACGGGGGACTCTTTAAATCTCTGTTTCTCGCAGAAAACGCCGAAAAATACGGGATTAAATACCAGGTAGGCTGTCATGTCGGTGAAACAGGCATACTTTCATCTGTAGGCCGTGTATTTGCTTCACTTGTTAAAGACCCTGTATACGCAGACGGGTCTTACGATGAATATCTCCTAACAGAAAATATAACAAAAACCAATCTCACTTTTGGTGCCGGAGGAGAGGCTAGAATTATCCGTGGCAGAGGGCTTGGGTTCGAAATCGATGAAAAAAATCTAAGGAGGCTTAGTATTGAAACTACAGAATATTTTTAAAAAATGGGAGACGGATAATAAGCCCTACCTTAAATCCTGTTCGGGTAGAGAAATTGCAGTGGCCTTTTCCGGTGGGAAAGACTCTTCTGTCTGCCTTTTATTTTTAAACAAATTAAAAGAAAGTTATAACTTTACCGTGAAGGCATACCTCTATACCTTTCCTGTGCAGCGATATACCGGTAATTTCCATAGGAGCCTTAAAGAATACTGGGATAAGCTGGGAGTTGAAATTGACTACCACAAAGCGGATGAGGATGATTCCATTCTGGAAAATTCTCCCAATCCCTGCAGGGTGTGTCAGAATGTTCGAAAAAATCAGCTTCTCGAACTATTTAAACTGTACCGGAACAGAGCTAAAAAGCTTGTACTTGTTTCGGGACACAGCCTCTGGGATTTAGCGGGTTATGCGGTAAACAGACTCGTAGCTTCCGAACTTATAACAGAAAGCAGATTAGAAGAGGCAGCAGGAGAAGAACGTTTTACCGAAGTCGCGCAGAGGTTCTACCCCTTTTTTACCATGCCGGAAGGGTAT